>JAYTIG010000129.1:0-5731 GCA_043731995.1 Hyphomicrobiales bacterium | reverse complement strand
TCAATGTGATTGCAGGGGAGGGCCCGCATCTGTAATTGTTGAATGACCAGAGGAAATCCCCGCATGAGCCAACATTCAATTCCCGCCAATGCCTCACTCGCCGGCCGTGTGTGGCTGCCTGATGTTGCCCCGCCGTGGTGCGGGTTGATGGTGAAAACCTCGTGGATATCACCGCCATTTTCCCCACCATGCGCGATCTCTGCGAGATGAAGCATCCGGCCGAAGCACTTGTTGCCGCAGAAGGCAAGGTGATTGGAAAGGTGGCCGACATTCTCGCCAATGCGGATCCTGCCAAACGCAAAGTGGCCAAGCCCTGGGCGTTGTCGCCCATCGACTTGCAAGCCATCAAGGCCGCTGGGGTCACTTTCGCGGCCTCGATGCTGGAGCGGGTGATTGAAGAAAAGGCGCGGGGCGATGCTGCCGCTGCCGCTGACATCCGCGCCAAGATCAATGAGCTGGTGGGCGGCGACTTGCGCAAGATCAAGCCCGGTTCTGCGGATGCGGCGGAATTGAAAGCGGCCCTCATCAAGGCGGGTGCCTGGAGCCAATATCTCGAAGTGGGCATCGGGCCTGATGCCGAGATCTTCACCAAGGGTCCGGTGCTCTCATCGGTTGGCTGCAATATGGAAGTGGGCATTCACCCCAAGTCCTCGTGGAATAATCCGGAGCCTGAGGTGGTGATGGTGGTGGCCTCATCGGGCAAGATCATCGGTGCCACGCTGGGCAATGATGTGAACCTGCGCGATTTTGAAGGCCGCTCGGCCCTGCTGTTGGGCAAGGCCAAAGACAACAACGCCTCCACCGCACTCGGCCCCTTCATCCGATTCTTCGATGAAGGCTTCAGCCTTGATCATGTGCGGGGGGCCGAACTCGCAATGAAGGTGACAGGAAAGGACGGCTTTGTGATGCAGGGCCATTCCAACATGGCGCTGATCAGCCGCGACCCCACGGAAATCGTGGCCAATGCCATCAATGACAATCACAACTATCCCGATGGCCTGGTGGTCTTCCTCGGCACGATGTTTGCGCCTGTTGATGACCGCGGTGAGAAAGGCAAGGGCTTCACCCATCATGTGGGTGATGTGGTGGAAATTTCCACGCCGCTCTTGGGCACGCTTTCCAACCGCGTGGTGCTGACCAACCGGGCTGCCAGTTGGAACTTCGGCATTGCCGATCTGATGCGCAATCTGGCGGGGCGGCAGCTTCTCTGAAGCATAATTCGGTTTGCCTGCGCTGGTTGCATTGCTAGAAGTCCAGACCGGGGGCTGAAGGATTTTTGTGAACAGATTTTGCATTTTGGCCAAACTGGTTATTGGCCTGTGTCTGATTTTGGCCTCTCCCGCCCTGGCACAAAATGCGGCAGCCCCTGCCGAATTGCGCGTGATCACCCACCAGATTTCGCCTTTTGTCTTCAAGGATAGTGACGGTTACAAGGGTTTTTCAGTTGAGCTATGGGCAAGCATCGCCAAAGAGCTGGACCGGCCTTTCCAATTTGTTGACAAGAAGAACGTCACAGAAATCCTGCTGGGCATGCAAGCGGGTGAGGGGGATGTTGCCATTGCTGCCATTTCCTTCACCTCTGAACGCGAACAAAAATTTGATTTTTCCCAGCCCATGTTTGAATCCGGGTTGCAAATCCTGGCGCGCAACGAACAGTCTGGAACCGCATCATTTTGGCAACAGCTTTGGCCGCTGTTGACCAGCAACAGCACACTCTTCGTATTTGGACTTCTGGCCGCGCTGATCGTCATCCCGGCGCATATCGGCTGGCTTGTTGAACGTAACAAGGAGAACCACCTTTTTCCAACGCATTACTTTCCGGGCATATTTCACGCGATGTATTGGGCCACGGGTACAGCCGCCGACCAGCAGCCTGATCGCTCTATTCCGGCCTGGGACGGGTTCTTTCAACTTTGCTGATCTTGGGCAGCCTGTTTTTCACCAGCTATTTCACGGCCACAATTACAACGTCAGTTACCATTCAGCAACTGAAGAGTGACATCAACGGCCCCCAAGATCTCGTCAACCGCAGGGTTGGCACCACCAAGGGCAGCACGGCGGAAGCCTTTTTGCAATCCATCAGCGCCGAGCCTGTGACCTATGACAAGATTGATGACGCGCTTGCGGCCTTAGACAGCAAGTTGGTAGACGCCGTGGTTTTTGATGCGCCGGTGTTGATGTATTACGCCGCCAACAAAGGGCAAGGCCGCGTGCGGCTGGTGAGTGGCCTGTTGAAGAAAGAGAACTATGGCATCCTCTTCCCGCAAGGTTCCGATCTGCGCAAGCCTGTCAATGAAGCCCTGCTCAAATTGCGTGAGAATGGCACCTACGTTGCGCTTTACAATAAGTGGTTTGCCTCGGCGCAGAATGCGACGCAGTGACAATTATCATTTCCGTGCAGATTTTATGTCATGGGCATAAGTGCCGAAAACATGGTCCCAAAAGCTGGTGGTCACGCCGAAATTCTTGTCTGAATTGCCGTGGTGGTGAATGGCATGGAGCATTTTGAAATAGCGCATTAGGCGGCTTTGGCTATCAGAATGGTGCACCACTTCGTGAACAGCTGCGAAGAAGATATATCCGGTCAAAAATCCCGCATAGCAGGCACAGGCCGCGCCCGTTGTTGATAGAGCCAAAACAGGCACAAATGAAATCATAAAGAAGAAGGACAGCGTGAACACAGTAGGTGCGCCGATCTTGGCACGCGGTTCAACATGATGCGCGAGATGGAATTTCGAAAAGTAAGGCCAATGATGCAAGGCATAACGGTGCAAAAGATATTCGGCCAATGTCCACGCGGCCAATCCCAACATAAAAAGGGCCAGAACATCAACAACCCGCAGATGATTTGCCGCCGCAATGAGCAAAGCCAGAATGATTGGGGGGTAAAGAAAATAATCCAGGTGAAAGGCCACCGGAGACATGCGCGTGGTCACCAAGCTGAGCAGAATTTCCCGGCCCCAACTCAGCCAAGCGCGCATATGCGAGTTGTGCAACGGAGCATAAGACATCTTCACCTCTACTGAACCCGGGAACTGCAACAAAGTTCCAACACTGTCGTGACAATCTTATAGCGAAGGGAAAGTCCGAGATCAGCATGATTTTTGGCGGAACCGTCAAAGTCACAAAAGCTGATCGTCGTCAATGAGTTGGAGCGGAATTGATTTAGATCCGGCGATCTTAGCCTACGAAGGCGCGTTCCAACACAAAGGTTGCGGGCGAGGCAAGTGAGCCTTCCACAAAGCCCTTTGATTCCAACATGGCTTTCACATCCTTGATCATCGCCATGGAACCGCAGAGCATGGCGCGATCTTCTTGTGGGTTGAAGGGCGCTATGCCGAGAATGCGGAAGAAGTCACCATTTTCAACCAGCGCCGTGATACGGCCCATTTGTTCTGATGGCTCTCTTGTGGTGGAGGCAAAATGCAACAATTGTTTCTGCGCCTGTTCGCCTACCAGCGGGTCATCCCTGGTCACGGCTGTCAGGTCATAGCCATATTGCAGCTCAGCCTTGTCACGGCAGGTATGAACCAGGATCACCTGCTCAAATTTTTCATAGGTTTCCGGGTCACGCATCACGGAAGCGAAAGGCGCAATGCCTGTGCCGGTTGAAATCATGAACAGGCGCTTGCCGAGCAGCAGCGCATCATGGACCAGAGTGCCAGTGGTTTTGGGCCGCATCAAGATCGTGTCACCCTCCTTGATATTTTGCAGGCGTGATGTGAGCGGGCCATCTGGAACCTTGATGGAATAGAACTCCAGGCTTTCATCCCAGCTTGGGCTGGCCACGGAATAGGCGCGCAGCAACGGCTTGCTTTCACCCTCAAGGCCAAGCATGACAAATTCACCAGAGCGGAAACGGAAGCTTTGCGGGCGCGTGATGCGGAAACGGAACAAACGATCCGTGTAATGCTGCACTTCAATGACCTTCTCTTCAAAAAGGCCTTGTGAATTCAATGTCATAATAAACTCGTTCGTTTTATAGAACGGCTGATACAGAAATCAGAACCATTTTTCAAGGCACTATTTGCCCGAAGCCTGGGGTCAGATCGTTGACCTTGATCTCGAACACAGGCACATCTTGCAACTGCAAATTTCGGCGGCGCAAGAAGAATGGGGCAACAAATGAATATTTTCAGAGTGATGACACTGACCGCGGCATTGGTGTTGGCGGCTGGTGCTGCTCAAGCGGCGAAATGCGGCAGCGACGCGGGTGGCTTTGAGTCCTGGAAATCAGCCTTTGCGCCGGAAGCCAAAGCGGCAGGTATTGGCCCGCGCGGGCTTTCGGCCCTGTCTGGCACGCACTATGCCACCAAGACGATCTATGCCGACCGGCATCAGAAAAGTTTCCGTCTTTCGCTGGGCGAATTCATGCGGGTTCGCGGCTCGGCCGCCATCATTGCGCGGGGCCGCAGCTTGAAAGCGCAGAACGCCGGATTGTTTGCCTCCATTGAACAGCGTTATGGCGTGCCCCCTGGCCCTGTGATTGCAATCTGGGGCATGGAAACAGGCTTTGGTGCGGTGACAGGCAACCAGAACACCATTTCTGCGGTGGCTTCGCTGGCCTATGACTGCCGCCGCCATGACTATTTCACCGAGCAGTTTGTGGCCGCGCTGAAGCTGGTGGACAAGGGCGTGCTCTCGGCCTCAACCATCGGCGCCATGCATGGTGAAGTGGGGCAGACGCAATTCATGCCCAAGAACATTTTTGCCTATGGCGTGGGCGGCTCACTCACGGTGAAGGAAAATGCACTGGCCTCCACCGCAAATTTCCTGCGCGGCCATGGCTGGCGGCGTGGTGCCGGCTATCAGCCGGGTGAAGCCAATTTTGCGGCGATACAGGAATGGAATGCCGCTTCAGTTTATCAGCAGGCCCTGGCCATCATGGGCACGCAGATTGATCAGTAACCTTCAAACTGGCGCCATTCACTAAAATCGTCATGCCCGCGAAAGCCGGCATCTCAGTTTCGAAGCCAGTTCTATCCGTGGGAATCGTGTAAACGGGGATTCCCGCTTTCGCGGGAATGACGAAGTTTGGCTTGGGAGAAGACGATCACGCTTTCACTTTCTCATTCGTGGGGTCATACATCGGCGCGAAATGGATTTGCGCTTTCACGCGCTCTTGCGCGACCACGAGTTCATATGATCCGGCGCGCGCCCAGTCTTCGGTGACACCTTCTACGTTCCGCAAATAGCCATAACCAATCGGCCTGCCCACCGTATGGCCATAACCGCCGCTGGTGAGATAGCCGGCAAACTTGCCATCGCGCAGAATGGTTTCGCGGCCGACCAGAACGATATCTTCACGCTCTGTTATGAAGCCCGCCATCATCTTTTTCAGGGGTTCGCCGCGCTTGGCTTCCAGCGCCTTGCGGCCGATGAAATCCTCATTGCTTTTGAACTTCACGGCCCAGCCCAATCCGGCCTCCAACGGCGTGTCATTGGCGGTGATGTCAGAACTCCATGCGCGGTAACCTTTTTCAAGACGCAGCGATTCAATAGCGCGATAGCCGCAGTTCACTGCACCTTGCGCCATCAGTGCATCATAGACCGCGGGCAAGGTGGCGATTGGGGCATGAAGCTCAAAGCCTAATTCACCGACATAAGTGACGCGCAGCGCGAGAACCCTGTACCCCGCGATGGTGATGAATTTGGCGTCCCCGAATTTGAAAGCACTCACATCGTCCGGGCACACAGCCTGCAACATGGTGCGCGATTGCGGGCCCATGAG
>JAYTIG010000128.1:0-2130 GCA_043731995.1 Hyphomicrobiales bacterium | reverse complement strand
CCAGCAGGATGAAGAAGGCGATGATGGTGCCGCGCATCGCCACTTCGGCGCGTTGCGCTTTGTTCAGATCATGCGTGAGGCCCAGAAACAATGCGCTGAGAAAGATCGGATCCGCGATCACCAGCAGGGTCGCGAGGGCGGATGAGATGTAATCCTGCATCGCTTAACTCACGTTATCCGGCAATTCACGCTCGCGCTTTGCGATGAATTCCGCCAACGCTTCGGCAATGCCTTCATCCATGTGTGGCTTTTGATAATTGGCCAGCGCAGCCTTGGCCTTGTCGCGGCCGCGCGTGTCGTGATCCTTGGCGCCTTCAGCGTTCCACTGCTCATAGGAGTTGAAATCCATGATCGAGGGCATGAAGAAGGCTTTTTCAAAATGCTCCAGCGTGTGCTTTGTGCCAAGGAAGTGCCCAGCGGGCCCCACTTCGCGCACGGCGGCCATGGCATCCTTGAAATCATCAAACTTCAAGCCGCCTGCGTATTTATACCAGCCTTGCAGCTGCTCGCAGTCCGTCATGAATTTGGAATAGCCGCAAGCCAGGCCCGCCTCCAGCCAGCCGGCCGCGTGCCAGATGTAATTGGCACCGGAGAGGATGGCGGCATGCATCAGCATGTTGGCTTCATAGCCTGCCTGTGCGTCATTGATCTTAGAACCGACATGGAAACCGGAGGTGCGCCATGGCAGTTTATATTTGCGTGCCAGCTGGCCCATCACAAACATCATTTGCGCAGCTTCAGGTGTGCCGCCCATGGGTGCGCCGGATTTCATATCGACCGTGACCATGAACTGCCCATAGATTTGGGGGCTGCCCGCGCGGATCAATTGGGTGAAAGCCACGCCGGCCAGTGCCTCGGCATTCACTTGCGCCACGGCACCAATGGACGATGCAGAAGTTGAAGCCCCGCACAGCGCGAAGGGTGCCAAGATCACGGGCTGGTTGTGGCGCGCATAAATACGCATGGCATCCAGCATCGTCTGATCCCACACCAAAGGCGAATTGGCATTGGTGATGGACACAACAACGGGATTGTCTTTCACAAACGCATCGCCAAACACAATGCCTGCCATTTTCATCACATCTTCAGCGCGGGATTTGGACGTGACGATGCCCATGAAGGGCTTGTCGCTATGCGTCATCGCCGAATGGATAATGTGCAAGTGGCGCTTGGGCACGGGCACTTCCATGGGCTCGCAGATGATGGAACTGGCTGAGTGCAGCGCAGGCGCCATCTGCGCCAGCTTGTGAAAATTGTTCAAATCCGCCAGTGAGCCATAGCGGCGGTTGCCATCGAGATCGCGCACGTAAGGTGCACCATACATGGGCACGAAGACAGTGTTCTTGCCGCCCACCTTTACACTGCGCTCAGGATTGCGCGCGTGAAGAATGAATTCGGGTGGCACCTTGGCCACCAGTTCCATCACCATGGCGCGGTCCAGATGCACGCGTGTGCCCTTCACGTCAGCGCCAGCCTGCTTCCACATGGCGATGGCTTCATCATCGCGGAATTCGCAGCCCACCTCTTCGAGGATTTTCATCGACTCATCGTGGATCAGTTCCACCGCCTCCTCGGGCACCAGATTGTAGGTTGGAATATCGCGCACCAGCCCCGGCAGAGCCAGCATGGGGGCAGAGCGCATGGCGCGCCGGCCTTCGCGCCCGCCCGGGCGCCTTGATTTGTCTTCACTGGTCTGTTCAATGGCCACGCGCAAAATCTCCCTGGTCCTGCATGTTGCATGAGCAACGCTGTGCCGCCAATGGGCTGCAAAAAATATCACCCATTTGCTGCAGCGCACCCAGCCTCGCGCGGGTTGCAACGCTCCATGCGCTGCCGACCTGATTGGCAAGTATTGCGCGTTGACCATTTGTCGCACCGCGTGTCATCATGCCAGACAGGGGAATCCTGTGGTGAGGGGTGGGGTAGTTGCCCAGGCCAATGGACGAGAGCAACAATGAGGCCGTTCTCCCTGGAACGCGCCGGGAGGGCCATTATGGCTGAGCAACATCATATGACTGAGGACGAAAAAGTCCTCCACGGAATGGCTATGCGCAGGAATTGTCCCGGCGCATGGGCGGTTTCCAGAATTTCGCGATTTCTTTCTCGATCATCTGCATCCTCGCTGGCGGC
>JAYTIG010000127.1:0-2132 GCA_043731995.1 Hyphomicrobiales bacterium | reverse complement strand
ATCTATCTCGCAAAAGTGACGCGCGTTGAGCCGTCGCTGCAAGCGGCCTTTGTGGAATATGGCGGAAACCGCCATGGCTTTTTGGCTTTCGCCGAAATCCACCCCGACTACTACCAAATCCCCATTGCAGACCGCATGGCGCTTCTGGCCGAACAGGAAGCTGATGAGGCCGAAGACGATGAGGATGACCGCGACGAGGAGCAACAGGCCGAACGGGCTTCTGCAGCTGAAGGCGAAAATGCGTCCGATGGTGATGAACATCACAATGATGGTGGGGATCAAGACCACGACGAACATCACGCTGATGAGCCCGCAACCCATGTGATGCCGCTGGCGTCTGAATCGGCTCCCGCCATCACATCCGAAGTGGTGGCTGACGACGCCCCTGACTCTGATGACCGCGCACAACACACCCATGAAGATCACCCAGCCCCGGAATCATCTTCGGCTGGTGATGTGGTGGAAGTGGAACAGGACACGGAAACCCAAAGGGTTGAAACCATCGGCGAAGAAGATGCGATGGAAGAAGTTCCACAGCGCCGCGAGCGCCGCAACCGCCCGCGCCGCAGGCACTACAAGATCCAAGAGGTCATCAAGCGCCGCCAGATTCTGCTGGTGCAAGTGATCAAGGAAGAGCGTGGCAACAAGGGTGCCGCACTGACCACTTACCTCTCGCTCGCTGGCCGCTATTGCGTGCTTATGCCCAACACCGCGCGCGGTGGTGGCATTTCGCGCAAGATCACTGATGCCAATGACCGTCGCCGCTTGAAGGAAGTGGCCAAGGATGTGGAGGTGCCAAAGGGCATGGGCGTCATCGTTCGCACTGCTGGTGCGCAACGCACAAGGCCTGAAATCAAGCGTGACTTTGATTATCTCATGCGGCTCTGGGAGAGTGTGCGTGAGTTGACCCTGAAATCTTCCGCGCCTTGCCTGGTTTATGAGGAAGGAAATCTGATCAAGCGTTCAATCCGCGACCTCTACACCAAGGATGTGGACGAGATCATAGTGGATGGTGAACCGGCCTATAAAGAGGCCAAGGATTTCATGCGCATGCTGATGCCTTCGCATGCCAAGAATGTGAAACTCTACAAAGATCCCAAGCCGCTTCTCCAGCGTTTTGGCGTGGAGGGGCATCTTGATGCACTGTTCTCGCCAACCGTGAACCTGCCTTCGGGTGGCTATCTGGTGATCAACCAGACGGAAGCGCTTGTCTCTGTTGACATCAACTCCGGCAAGGCGACGCGCGAACACAATATCGAAGATACGGCCACCAAGACCAATCTGGAAGCTTGTGACGAGATTGCGCGCCAATTGCGCTTGCGTGATTTGGCTGGCCTCGTGGTGATTGACTTCATCGACATGGAGGAAAACCGCAATAATCGCGCGGTTGAACGGCGCATGAAAGAAGCGCTGCGCAATGACCGCGCGCGCATCCAAGTGGGCCGCATTTCGCATTTCGGATTGCTTGAAATGTCGCGCCAGCGGCTGCGCCCGGGCCTGCTTGAAGGCACTTTCAAACCTTGCCCGCATTGCGAAGGCCGGGGCATTGTGCGCTCGGTTCCGTCTTGTGGGCTTGGCGTGTTGCGCCAGATCGAGGAATATCTGCAGAAGGGACGCTCGGACAATCTCACCGTCAAATGCGCACGTGAAGTGGCTTTCTATCTGCTCAATGAAAAGCGCGACAGCCTGCTCGAACTTGAAACGCAATATGGCATTTCGATTTTCCTCACGCCTGGCAATGAAGATGTGAGGGGCACGTCAGCGACGATTGAACGCGCACCTGACCGCGAGAAAATCCAACGCCGCATTTCTGCTGCCCCCGTGCAAATGGAAACCGGCTTCACCGACGAGCCGGAAGCAGAATTGGATGAGGTGGCCGATGAAGCCGCCGACGAGATTGCCGCCGACGAACCTGCTGGCGATGAACAATCTGCTGAAGGCCGCGCGGGCGAAACTCAGGGCGAGCGCCGCGATGGCGGACGCCGCCGCCGCCGCCGTGGCCGCCGTGGCGGACGCCAGGACAATGGTGATTTTGCCAACGACAACGGAGGTGGTGAAACCCGAGTTGGCGAAGGTGAAATCGAAGCCGAAGAGTCTGAGCCGCAGGCCGAAATGCAAGGCGTTGAAGGCGA
>JAYTIG010000126.1:0-14818 GCA_043731995.1 Hyphomicrobiales bacterium | reverse complement strand
TTGGTGGCAAAGCGCTCCACCAGTGATGGCGGGCAGGCTTCACCGCCCACGATGATAACGCGCAAGCTGGGCACATCTTCAGCAAACATTGAAAGCAGGGTAGGCACGGTGTCGATGGCGGTGACGCCGGCGTCTTGCATGCGGCGCGGCAGGGCTTCGGTGTCTGCCAGGATTTCCGGCGTGGCCACCCAAAGGGCGGCACCTGCCAGATAGGGCACCCAGATCTCTTCCATCGACAGGTCAAATGCTGCCGAGCACCCTTGGAACATTACATCCTTGTGCGTGATGCCGAAGATGGAATTGGAGGCGCGCAAATAATGGCAGATGTTGCGGTGGGTGATGGCAATGCCCTTGGGCGTGCCGGTGGAGCCGGAAGTGTAGATCAAATAGGCGTTGTGATCCGGCGTGTGTCCCTTGGGCTTGGGCAATGCCTTAGTGAGCGGCTGATTGAATGAGGCATCGCTCATTGACCAAACTGGAAAACCCACACCTTGCACGCGGTCTTCGACATCTTCATCAACCAAAAGGGCAATCGCCTTGCAATCGGCAAGGCAGGTGGCAATGCGGTCTTTCGGCGTTTCGGAATCGAAGGGCAGCCAGGTGGCGCCAGTTTTGCTCACGGCGAGTTGCGAAAGCAGCAAGTTTACGCCACGGGTAAAATAGAGGCCGACCACTTTGCCAGGGCGGGAACCACGGCGAACAAGTTCTGCGGCGATCTGGTCGGAAAGCTTGTCGGCTTCAGCGTAGGATAGTGTGCGATCCGGCGCGATGATGGCCGTGGCCCTGGGCGATTTTGCCACCGAGGCACGGAAAATATCGGCCAGCACTTCTTCCTTCAGGAATTCTGCGTGAATGGGCCCACGCAAGGCAAAATCATTTTCCTCCTTTTTGGCCCGGCCTTTGGCCGGTGATTTCTTGGCGGGGCTTTTTTTGAAGGTAGAGTGCATTTTCTTTTCGATTCCTGATAGGCGGCCAGCATATCGCAGTTCAATGTGTCACGAATATGGATGCGACCCACAGCGATACTCAATTCGGTGTAAGCTTAACTTACGATTTCCAATGCAAAATCGGGCGCATTGACCCAGATTTCATCGGTCAGCCCAACTTTGCCGGAAAGGGGACTGGCAAAAGCCACCGCCAAAATGCCGGACTGGCTCGAATTCATCAATTTGAAGCGCCAAAGCCCCACTTTTGCTGTCGGTACGGGGGCCGTGGCAGAGGCGCTGGTTGCCGCCCAATAGTGACCATTTGGTGACAGTTCCACAGAAATGTTGCGTGGCTCATTCATCACTTCGCCAGAAGCTTTGAGGGCTGCTTCCTTGATGGCCCAAAGAGCTGTGCCAGCATCTCGCCCGCTGGCTTTCAGACGGGCGACGACGCCTGCGTCCTCCAACGAAGAAATGGCGTTCAGGAAGGTTTCATCCGCAACAGCGCTGGGCCAGACTTCAGCATCAATTGCAAACATGGGCTTTTCGGCAACGGCCATCAGCGAAAGTGGCATTTTGGCCTTGCGCAAATGGGTGATGGCCAATCCCCTGAGACTGCCATCCGGCATTTGCAGGAATGGCTTGCCCTCAGGACCCGTGCTTTCCACAGCACCCGGCAGGCCATAAACCGCCAACAGCCGCGCCAAGGTGGCGCTGCGGGTATTGGGCGTGAATGGTGCAAGCGAAATGCCGGGCATGGCTTGAAAATGGTGCTGCCAGGGGGAATCGAACCCACGACCTCTCCCTTACCAAGGGAGTGCTCTACCACTGAGCTACGGCAGCCTGTCTTTCTGAAGTCGGCGGACACATGCCACAGGTGCTTGCGCTGCGCAACCCTTCATGGCTAATTCCTGTTGATGACCAAAAACACCATTTCTCCTCAGGCGCTGGCACGGCAAAAACGGGCTGCTGCGGCCTTGAAAGCCAATCTCAAGCGCCGCAAGGCTGCAGCCGAAGAGCCGGAAGGGCAGAGCCCGCCCGCGCCGGATGATCACGCAAAGCGCACGGCATAAACCTGCGGCAAGGTTGAGGATACCAGCGCCCAGCTGTCGCCGCCATTTTCGCTCACCCAGACATTGCCGGTGGATGAGCCCATGGCGAGCCTGTCGCCTGTCTCATCAATAGACAGGGCGTGGCGGAAGATCACGTCATAGGCGTGTTTCTGCGGCAAGCCCTTGGTCAGGCTCTTGAAAGTTTTGCCGCCGTCTCTCGTGCGTGTCACCACCAGCTTGCCGTCAACCGGAATGCGTTTCTCATCCTTGATGCCCGGCACAAACCAGACGGTGTTCGGGTCTTTCGGATGGACCACGACTCCAAAGCCGAAAGACGAGGGCTTGGCTTTCACCTCTATCCAGTTTTTTCCATCATTCACTGATTTGAAAATTCCTGCATGGTGCTGCACCCAGAATTTTTCTGGATGCGATGGGCTTTGCACCATCATGTGCGGGTCTTGGGCATCCGGGCTTTCGACTTCGCTCCTGGGGCCGTTGTCGAACTTCATGCCATGGGCCGATTGCGCCCAGGTCTTGCCGCCGTCTTCACTGCGCCACATGCCGCCGCAGGAAATGGCGACGCGCAAGGTATCAGGATCGCGCGGGTCAACGCAGATTGAATGAATGCCGGGGATGTCAGCCCCGCCACCCAGCCACTTGTTGCGGTCCGGATGGTGCCACAGGCTTTCCATCAGTTCCCAGGTTTTGCCACGATCGGTGGACTTGAACAGCCCGCCCGGCATTGTGCCCGCCCAGAGCACGCCTTCCTGCTTCGGCCCGCCGGTTTCCAGCGCCCAGATCAATTGGGTTGACCAGTTGACCGGCTTGCCCCAACCGTCCTTGTCATCGAGGCCTTCAGGCTTGGGCGGATATTTGGGTGAGGCAATTTCCACCCATTTCTTTTTACCTTTTTCGCGGCGATGCAGCTTGATGCCGAAATGACCGTGGTTCAGCGCGGCATAGTCCGTGCCATCGCGCGGGTCATGCAGGGCGAGGGTGACATTATCGCCCAGAAAACTTTCATCTCTCACGGCCCAGCCGTTGCGCCCCTTGGCCAGTTCAAACAGGCCCTTGCGGGTTGAAACCAGAATGCGATTTTGCATGTCATCCTCCCGAGAGTGCCTGCATCACCCAGATTTCGGAATTGGGCTGCACGGCATCGTTGAATTGTTGAAGATCCTTGATGGCCACGCCATCGACCAGAATGCGCATATGCTTGCGTAAGTGCCCCTGGTCATCCAGCACATAAGTTTGCAAACGCTCGTTTCTGGCAAAGGCCTGAGCCAGGGCCTCAGACACGAGTATTGCATTCACCTCGACCGTGGAACAATCCACATGGCGGCGCAAATTGGATGTGAAGTGAACCTTGGCCATGGGGCCAGATTAGCAGAAGTGAAAGAACTTTCCAGTTTGAAGGTTTCGCCCGCAGGTGAGTTTTGCTAAGCAGCGCGGCAACAGAGGATGAATGACATGAAAGCAAATATCACCTGGGTGAATGGCCGCAGTTTTGTGGCGGAATCAGGTTCGGGCCATGCCGTTGTGCTGGATGGCGCGCCTGAACACGGCGGGCGCAATATCGGTGTGCGGCCCATGGAAATGCTGCTCATGGGCCTTGGCGGTTGCACGGCCTTTGATGTGGTGATGATCCTTGAAAAGGGGCGTGAGAAGATCACGGGCTGTGAAGTGGCTTTGGAAGCTGAGCGCGCCACGGAAGACCCGAAGATTTTCACCAAAGTGAAGATCATCTACACCTTCAAGGGTGAAAACCTGAACCCGGCTGCCATTGAACGCGCCATCAAACTTTCGGCTGAGAAATATTGCTCGGCTTCCATCATGTTTGAAAAGACCGCCAAGATCGAACACGAGTGGCGCATTGCGTGACGCGAAACAAGGCTCTAATCTTCAGCATCATTGGCGCGCTGGGGATTTGTAACATCCCTTTCGGGCTGATGGCGCAGCTTGTGCCCTTGGTGATGGATGGCCAGGGGGATTCGAAATTTCTCATCGGTGCCAATTCCATGGCCGGACAAGCAGGCGTTTTTGTATCCGGCTTGTGTCTGACGTGGCTGCGCCAGCATTTCAAAAGCCATGATCTGGTGATGAGTGCGGTGGCGCTGGCACTGGTGTGCCTGGGCAGTTTTGCCTTCACCAACCCCTTGTGGTGGTGGTTTGCCCTGCGTTTCATGGCGGGCTTGGGCACTTCGGTGATTTTCACCACGGGCGAAAGCTGGCTGCAACATCTGGCAGGCGATCAAGCCCGAGGCCGGGTGATGGGCAGTTATATGTCATCGCAGACTGTCACGTTTGCCATAGGTCCATTTCTCATTCCGGTTCTGGGCGTCAGCGGCGTGACGCCGTGGGTGTTCGGGGTTGCGGCCCTTTTCATCGGCGCAATCCTGATGAGCCGGCTGCAAGTTGAAGAAATTGGCAAGGCGCAACGGCCTGCCCGTCTCTGGGACACATTGGCGCGTGGGCGCTTCCTGTTTTTGTGTATCGGCGTGACCACCTTGTTTGAAGGCATCATGCTGACGTTTTTCACGCTTTATGTGATTCATCACGGCATGGAACTTGGAAATGCCACACGGCTGCTTTCGGTTGGCATCGGATTTTGTTTCCTGTTCTTTTTTGGCATTGGCTGGCTGGGGGATCACTGGTCGCGCCGGGGCACCATCTTTCTTTGTGCGCTGACTGCGGTTGTTGGCAGCCTGTTGCAAATTTCGGCCTTGGGTACAGTGTGGATGTGGCCGCTCGTGGTGCTGATCCGGGCGGGTGCCTTTGGAACCTATCTTGGTGGCTTTGGGCTGTTGGGTAACACATTTCGCGGCACAGAGCTGGTGGCGGCTTCTGGATTGGTTTCCATGCTGTGGGGAGTTGGCGGCATTGTGGGGCCACCGCTTGCAGGGCTGGTGTTTGATGCGCGCGGCATTGATTGGCTGCCCTGGTTCATGGCGGGCTGCTATGTTCCTGTATTGCTTGTGCTTGCGGCAACGGCGCGGCGTCAGCCTTCTTGATTTTGTGATGTGGGGCCCTCATATTGCGGGTAACCAACGAGGGGGATTTATTTCATGGGCGTTTTCAAGTTTCTGATTTTGGCCCTCATGGCCCTCACGCTGGCCGGTTGTGGCGTCAACAATATTCCGACCTATGACCAGGCCATGAAGGGTAAATGGGGCCAGGTGGAGAATGAATATCAGCGCCGCGCTGATCTGGTTCCGAACCTTGTGGAAACCGTCAAAGGCTATGCCGCGCAGGAGAAGGACGTTTTGACTGCCGTTGTCGAAGCGCGTGCCAAGGCAACTTCCATCCAGCTTTCTCCAGACATTGTGAACAACCCGGAAGAGTTTGCGAAATATCAAGCGGCACAGGGCCAACTTTCGCAGGCGTTGGGAAAATTGCTCGCAATCACCGAAGCCTATCCGGATTTGAAATCCAACCAGAACTTCCTGGCATTGCAAAGCCAATTGGAAGGTTCGGAAAACCGCATAGCTGTGGCGCGCAAGGATTATATCGACGCGGTGCAGACTTATAACACCGAGCTCATTACATTCCCGGGCCGGCTGTGGGCGGCCACGCTTTATGCCAGTTACAAGCCTGCGGCCACTTTTGCAGCCGAAGCGGGGGCTGACCAGGCGCCCAAGGTTGATTTCAGCAAGCCGAAAACCTGACGCGGTTTGATCCTATGATCCGCCTCCGGGCCATAATGTTTGCCGTCATCAGCCTGTTGATGACGGCATTTGCTTTTGCAGCACCGAATTTTCCGGCGCTGACGGGCCGCGTGGTTGATGACGCACATGTGCTCACCGCCGATCAAGTGACCATCCTTTCCAACCGCCTTCGCGACTTTGAAGACCAGAGTGGCCACCAGATGGCCATTGCCACGGTGTCTTCGCTGCAAGGCTATGACATCCGTGACTTTGGCTACCAGCTTGGCCGCGCCTGGGCACTGGGCAAGAAAGACAAGAACGATGGTGTTGTGGTTCTGGTTGCCCCCACTGAGCACAAGGTTTCCATCGAAGTGGGTTATGGCTTGGAGGGTGATCTGACGGATGCCATGTCATCCATCATAATCAACCAGGCCATGGTGCCCAAATTCAAGGCTGGCGACTATTTCAGCGGGCTCTATTCAGGTGTTGACGATATTCAAAAAGTTGTCGGCGGGCAGGGCGACCAGGTTGTTCAAGCCGCACGGAACCAGTCCGCGCCACAGGCAGGATTGGCTGATGCCATTCCCTTCATCTTCTTTTTCTTTATCGTTCTGATCATCATTTTCAATGCCTCGCGTGGGCGTGGCATCATCATTGTGCCTGGCGGAAGTTTTGGCAGATCTTCGGGCTGGTCATCAGGCGGCGGTGGGTTTTCCGGAGGTGGTGGATTTTCCGGTGGCGGCGGCAGCTTTGGTGGCGGCGGCGCCTCGGGCGGGTGGTAAATGATGCAAATTCCCGGTTCTGATCTTTCACCCTGGGAACGCGCCAAGGTGACCGAGGCCATCACCGCAGCAGAAGCCCATACCAGCGGCGAAATCGTGGTGGTTGCCGCGCGACAAAGCGATGACTACATCCACGTGCCCATTCACATTGCGACGGCCGCTGCCCTTGCCGTGCCGCTTGCTGAGCCACTGTTGGCGCGGTTTGCATCTTGGTCGGCCATTACCATTGGCCAGTTGTTTCTTGTGCAACTCGTTACCTTCATCACTGTGGCATTGATTTTGAGCCTTCCCGCCTTGCGTTATTCGGTGACGCCCAAAAAGCTGATGAAGAAATATGCCCATCGCAATGCAGCGGCGCAGTTTCTGGCCAGCAATTTGTCGGCCACACGCGAACGCACGGGCGTGTTGATTTTCGTTTCGCTGCTTGAACATTATGTTGAAGTGATTGGTGACAAAGCCATTGCCGAGAAACTCACCCAGCATGATTGGCAGAAGATCGTGGATGACATGCTGCCCCTGCTCAAAGAGAAACAGACGACTGATGCGCTGGTTCTCGCAGTTCATCGATGTGGTGCACTGCTGGCCACCCATTTCCCGGCGGGGCGGCACAATCCCAACGAATTGCCAGATCGTTTCGTTGTTTTGGATTGAGGGAACCTAGATCAATATGCGATCAATTGTGGTTCAGACATAGATTTCATTTGCTTGGCTTTGATTGGTGCGGGTGACTCCGCCACGGAGACTTGTGCGTTCCATTTCAGGATTTCCCAGCGTCCGTCATTGTGTTCCACCAATGCGGTGCAGCTTTCCACCCAATCGCCGTCATTGAGATAGTGGATGCCATCGATCATGCGGTTGTCTGGCGTGTGGATATGGCCGCAGATCACTCCGTCGCACCTGCGCGCGCGGGCCTCGCGCACGACCACATCCTCAAAGCGTGAAATGAACTCCACCGCCTTTTTTACTTTGTGTTTGAGATAGGCTGAGAGTGACCAGTGGCCGAGGCCGATGCGGCGGCGGATGAAACCCACCACCACGTTGAAATCCATCAGACGCTCATAGACCCAATCACCCGCCTTTGCGAGCCAACTGGCGAAGTAAATAACGCTGTCAAACTTATCACCATGCAACACCAGATAGCGTTTGCCTTCGGCTGTGACATGAATGGTCTCATTGAGCACGGCGAGCCTGCCGAAGCGATGGCCGCAAAATTCGCGGAAATTCTCATCGTGATTGCCGGGGATATAGACTACCCGCGTGCCCTTGCGGGCTTTGCGCAATAGCTTCTGGATCACATCATTCTGCTTTTGGTCCCAATACCAGCGTTTTTTCAACGACCAGGAATCGATCAGGTCGCCCACCACATAGAGATATTGGCTTTCGGTCCGGCGCAGGAAATCGAGCAGTTGGTCGCATTGGGCGCGGCGCGTACCAAGGTGCAGGTCTGAAATAAAAATGGCGCGATATCGCTGCGGCGATTGTGTGGTCAACATGCGCTGCGTCTCTCACTGCTTTGTATGAAACATTTATGACGGTGGCTGAAGCAGAACTGTCACGCAATCGCATTACACGCGGTGCCGGATTGTTGATTTGCGAGGCCCCGATGACGATCGACACGCTTTCCCCTCCTGAAACTGCAACCTTGCTGCGCGATGCCGTGGGCCAAGGCTCTGGCTTGAGCATTGACACGCTGAAGGAGTGGCTTTTCGCACGCCTGTTTCAGGGACTTGTCTATCCGCAAATCTGGGAAGACCCGGAGGTTGACATGGCGGCAATGGAACTCACTCCGGCGCATCACGTGGTGACGATTGCTTCCGGCGGCTGCAATGCCTTGAGCTATCTGGCCGGACACCCCCGCAAGGTGACGGCAGTAGACCTCAGCCCGGCGCATGTTGCTCTGTTAAAACTAAAGGTCGCGGGCCTGCGTCATTTGCCAAGCTGGCAGGAATTCTATCGTTTCTTTGGCGCGGCCAATGATGTGGGGAATATTGCAAACTATCAACAATGCATTGCACCACATCTTGGACCTGAGGCCCGGGCCTATTGGGAAGGGCGCAAACCCAGCGGCGCAAGGCGCATCTCAGGCTTTTGCACCAACATCTATCGGCAAGGCGTTCTGGGGCGGTTCATTCGGGCCGGGCAATTTGCGGCGCGCCTCTATGGCGTTGACTTGCGCGCGCTGTTGAAATGCCAAACAATGGCCGAACAGCGTCTTTTTTTTGAGAATCAAATCAGCCCGCTCCTATCTAAAGGGTTGGTGCGGCACCTTACGAAATCCCATCTTTCACTCTTTGGTCTTGGCATTCCGCCACAGCAATATGAGGCGCTGGCCGAGGGACGGGACATGCTGTCAGTCTTGCATGAACGGTTGGAACGCCTGGCCTGCGGTTTCCCCTTGAGCGAAAACTATTTTACTTGGCAGGCCTTCGGTGATGGGTACGCGCCGGGAGGAGAGGGCCCGCTGCCGCCCTATCTACAGGAGCGCAATTTCGAAACCCTGAGGCGAGGCGTCGAGATGCTCTCCGTGCAGCAAATCAATCTCACACATTTCCTGGATCAAGCGCCGCGCGGGAGTGTTGACCGTTTTGTGCTGCTTGATGCTCAGGATTGGATGAACGACGCCCAACTCAACGCCCTCTGGCGCGCCATCGCCTCTGCGGCGGCCCCGGGCGCCCGGGTGATTTTCCGCACGGCGGGCACGGAAACCATTCTGCCCGGCCGAATTGATGAGACCTTGCTGAGTGGCTGGAACTACCTTGTGGAAGCTTCACAGCGCGGGCATGCCTGCGACCGTTCGTCAATCTATGGGGGCTTTCATGTCTATGAACGCAGGGCTTGATATTGAAAGTGAAGGCCATGCCAAAAGCATGGACCGCATCTATCGGAGCCAGCGGCATATCTATGATGTCACGCGTGCCTATTATCTTTTGGGGCGAGATGGGTTGCTGGATGATTTAGCACTGAAGGCCGGAGAAACTGTGCTGGAGATAGGTTGTGGCACTGGCCGCAACCTGGTGGGCGCGGCCAAGCGCTACCCCCACGCAAGGCTCTACGGCCTCGATATCTCGCGCGAAATGCTGCAGAGCGCCGGGTCTGCCATGCAGCGCGCAAGTGCTGAATCCCGGGTGCGGTTGGCCGTCGCTGATGCCACAAAGTTTGACCCTACGCCACTGTTCGGTGTCGTGCAATTTGATTGCGTCTATATCTCCTATACCCTCTCCATGATTCCAGGTTGGCGCGGGGCGATTGCGCAGGCCATGCAGGTATTGAAGCCCGGTGGCCGGCTGCATATTGTGGATTTTGGTGGTTGTGATGGATTGCCATGGCTGTTCAAATCCGCGTTGCAGTTATGGCTGGTGAAATTTCAGGTTTCGCCGCGTAAAGGCCTGGAGGCCGAGCTTCGCGAAACGGCGGCGCGCGCAGGCGGCCACTTACAAATCACGCGGCCTTTCCGCGGCTATGCCGTTCAAGCGCGGTTGACTCTGCCGCAGGTGTAAGCGGCCTCACTTGCAACCACGCAGCCAACCCATATCGACATGAAAGTGGTCGGCATGGTCGGCGTTATAGTCCGGACTCAAAGTCAGATTGAAATACTGGCAGAGGCCGGAATGAATCTCGTGCAGGAACGCGCTTTCGGCCCCGCCACTGTTCCAATTGCGCTTCACGCTGATATTGTGGCCATCGGCCAGCACCACACCCGAGATGTCAAAGGCATTGGCGGTTGCGTGTTCGCTCATATGCGATGAATTGTGGATGGTACGGCAGTTGTAAGAGCCGAAGTGCGTGATCTCGCGCACCGGTTTGCCGAAATGGTGCTGGGCGGCGGGCTGCACCACATTGAGCTCCCACATATAAAGCCGCGCCTCGATGTTGCAGCGGGTTTGCTCCGGTTTGAGCCGCGCCGTGGAGAGGCGGCTCATCATCACGGTGTCTTGCAAATGGCAGGCGCGGGCGGGGTCTGTCGGTGGCAGCAGGCTGGCGTTCAGGCCCGTCTGGCCCAAGGCCGATGCACAAGACCCGGCGTCAAAATCCAGCACTTTCAGCTTGGTCGAAGTGAGCCAGGTGGGTTTTTCGCGCAGGTCTGGCGGCAAAAACGGGTCATAGCGCGGGGGCAGGGTGATGATGTGCAGATAGGCCGCAACAGCCAAGAGCATCAACAGGACAATCAGAAGGAGCAGGCCTCTGGCAATCCGGGGCCCCAGCTTTGGACTAAGCGTCAATTCGTCCCGCCCCCTTTTTGGTCGATTGCGTCTTTGCACTGCAACATGCGATTTGCTATTGAGCATCCCTACTCACGTCGGATCAAGGCCAAATCATGCCGCAAAGACCACTTTCTCCCCATATACAAATCTATCGCCCGATGCTTTCAACCACGATGTCGATCATGCACCGCATCACCGGTATTGGTCTGGCGCTGGGCATGGTGGGGCTGGTGTGGTGGCTCAATGCGGCGGCAATTTCGGATTCCTATTTCGCTCTGGTCCAGGGCTTTTTTTATGGCTGGTTCGGGCGGCTCATCCTGTTCGGCATGAGCTGGACGCTGATCCATCACATGTTGGGCGGGCTTCGCCATTTCGTGTGGGACACGGGCCATGGCTTTGCGTTGAACGAGGTTGAATGGCTGGTGCGGGCCAATCTCATTGGGTCAATCGTGCTCACACTTCTGCTTTGGATCGTTGGTTATGGGGTGCGCGCATGAGCATGCGCTCTGAACTTGGCAAAGTGCGCGGGCTTGGTGCCGCCCATCACGGCACCCATCATTTCTGGATGCAGCGTGTCACCGCCATCGCCAACCTGCCGCTGGTGACCTATCTGGTTTATTTCATTGTCGCCCATATTGGCCATGCGCGTGCCGACGTGGTGGCTTCGGTGAAGAACCCCTTCTGTGCTGTGGCGCTGGTGTTGGCGATGATCTCGATCTGCTGGCACATGAAGCTTGGTCTGCAAATGGTGATTGAAGATTATGTGCATGGCACGGCCGCCAAGTTGGTGAGCCTGCTGCTCAATGCTTTCTTCGCCTATGGCCTTGCGGGGCTGGCGATCTATGCAATTCTCAAAATGAATTTTGGTGTGTGATGACGGCTTACCCGATTACCGATCATTCCTTTGATGTTGTTGTGGTGGGGGCAGGTGGCTCCGGCCTGCGCGCGGCCCTTGCGGCTTCACAATCGGGATTGAAGACTGCCTGTATCACCAAGGTTTTTCCCACACGCTCGCACACAGTGGCTGCACAAGGCGGCATTGCGGCTTCACTTGGCAACATGGGCCCCGATTCCTGGCAGTGGCACATGTATGACACGGTCAAAGGCGCCGACTGGCTGGGCGACCAGGACGCGATTGAATATCTGGTGCGCAATGCGCCCACCGCTGTTTACGAACTCGAACATTTCGGCATGCCCTTCTCACGCACCGATGAAGGCAAGATTTATCAGCGCCCCTTTGGCGGCATGATGCAGAATTTTGGCGATGGCCCGCCCGCACAACGCACCTGTGCTGCGGCTGATCGCACGGGCCATGCCATGTTGCACACGCTTTATGGCCAGAGCCTGCGGCATGAAACCACGTTCTTCATTGAATATTTCGCGCTTGATCTGATCATGGAAAATGGCGTGTGCCGTGGCGTGATGGCCATGTGCATGGAAGATGGCACGATCCATCGTTTCAGCGCGCAGCAAACCATCATGGCAACCGGTGGCTATGGCCGCGCCTATTTCTCGGCCACATCGGCCCACACGTGCACGGGTGATGGCAATGCCATAGTGCTGCGCGCGGGCCTGCCGCTGCAAGATATGGAGTTTGTGCAATTCCACCCCACAGGTATTTACGGCGCGGGCTGCCTCATCACTGAGGGTGCTCGCGGTGAGGGCGGCTATCTCACAAATTCGGCGGGCGAGCGTTTCATGGAACGTTATGCGCCTTCGGCCAAGGATTTGGCATCACGCGATGTGGTGTCGCGTTCCTGCACCATCGAAATCCGCGAAGGCCGCGGCGTGGGCAAAAACAAGGATCACATTCACCTTCATCTTGAACATCTTGACCCAAAGGTTCTGCATGAGCGGCTGCCTGGCATTTCCGAATCGGCCAGGGTTTTCGCGGGAGTTGACGTGACCAAAGAGCCGATCCCGATCTTGCCAACCGTGCATTACAACATGGGCGGCATTCCGACGAATTATCACGGTGAAGTTTTGGCGGGTGACAAGAAGAACCCAGAGAAAACTGTGCCGGGCCTGTTCGCGGTGGGTGAGGCAGCTTGTGTATCGGTACATGGTGCAAATCGCCTCGGCTCCAATTCGCTGATTGATCTTGTGGTGTTTGGCCGCGCGGCGGGCTTGCGCTGCGCGGAACTGACAAAGGCTGGTTCGGCCCAGCCTGCGTTGAAGCCGGGCGCGGGTGATGAAGCCGTGGCGCGGCTTGACAAGTTCCGCAATGCCAAGGGCAGCTCTTCGACTGCGAAGCTGCGTTTGCAAATGCAGCGGGCCATGCAGGAAGATGCTGCCGTGTTCCGCACGGGCGAGACGCTTCAATCGGGCTCCAAGCGCATCAATGAGGTTTGGAAGGCGGCAGAAGATATTTCCGTCACTGACCGTTCCCTTATCTGGAATTCTGATCTCATCGAAACACTGGAGTTTGACAATCTCATTGTGCAAGCAGCGGTGACCGTTGATGGCGCGCTGGCGCGTGAGGAAAGCCGCGGTGCCCACGCCCGCGAGGATTTCCCAACGCGTGACGACAAGAAATGGATGAAGCACACGCTGAGTTGGACGGATGGCGCGAAGAAAAAGGTCACCCTGGGCTACCGGCCGGTGCATGACTATACAATGAGCAAAGACATCGACTACATCAAGCCGAAAGCACGGGTTTACTAAGATGGTCGCATTCACCCTTCCGCAGAACTCCAAGATTCAGCCCGGCAAGGTTCACGCCAAGCCTGCTGGGACAAACATGCGCGCCTTCAAGATTTACCGCTGGAACCCGGATGACGGGAAGAAGCCGCAAGTCGACACTTATCATGTGAACATGGATGAGTGCGGGCCGATGGTTTTGGATGCGCTGATCAAGATCAAGAATGAGCAGGATGCCACGCTGACGTTCCGGCGTTCGTGCCGCGAGGGCATTTGCGGATCTTGTGCCATGAATATTGATGGCACCAACACGCTGGCCTGCCTCAAGTCCTGCGACGATGTGAAGGGCGATGTGCGGATTTATCCGCTGCCGCATATGCCAGTCGTCAAAGACCTGGTGCCGGACATGACTCGGTTTTACGCGCAGCATCGCTCAATCGAACCGTGGCTCAAAACCACCACACCCACGCCGCAAGCCGAATGGAAGCAGAGTGTGGAGGAGCGCGCACTGCTCGATGGGCTGTATGAGTGCATTCTTTGCGCCTGCTGCTCCACCTCATGCCCAAGCTATTGGTGGAATGGCGACCGCTATCTTGGCCCCGCTGTGTTGTTGCAGGCCTATCGCTGGCTGATTGATTCACGCGATGAAGCCACGGGTGAGCGGCTCGACAATCTCGAAGACCCGTTCCGTCTCTATCGCTGCCACACCATCATGAATTGCGCCAAGGCCTGCCCCAAGGGCCTCAGCCCGGCGAAAGCCATTTCCGAAATCAAGAAAATGATGGTGGAGAGAAGGGTTTAGCCACCTACTGTTCAAGTGGAGCAACATAAAATCCGTCATGCCAGCGCAGACTGGCATCCAGCTTTGGGCATTTCAGCGGCGGAAAAGCTGGACCCCAGCCTTCGCTGGGGTGACGATCAAAAGGGGGCGTAGAAATCACATGCAAAATCCACCCACACTTCACACACCCTACGACGGCTCCGCCAAACCTTTCACCATCGGCCTTTCTCAACTCGATCAAGCGCAGTGGCTGGAGGAGGATGAAAATCTCGTTTCATATCTCAATGAAAAACTGAGTCTTTACAGATCTTTGCCTGAAAAAGTTCTGGTGGAAGATGAAGGCACGCGCGAAGCGCAGAGTGAAGTTCTCGCAACGGTTCAGGCGCATGTGCTGAAACATTTCCCTGCGTTGTATCGGCGCGACGGAAACACCATGCACATTGCCGGGCAGCACCAAGTGCAGCTTGATGATACCACGCGATCACCCATCGCCATTGCCGGCTTGCTGGTGCAGGAAGATCTGGTGTTGATGCGCAAATCCGCTGATGGCTGGAAGCTCGCTGCAGCCTCCTTGTGTTTTCCCTCGGCGTGGAACTTGCTGGAAAAATTCAAGCGGCCTTTGCATGAAATTCACAAGCCCGTGCCGGGCTTTGGCGTGGGCACGCGCAATGCGGGCCTTATTGAACGCATGTTTGACAATCTTGATCCATCACGCATCGTGTTGCGGTGGAACTGGTCGCTGCATGGCGATGCCGTATTGTATCATCCGCATGCCAACAGTGGCGCGACCC
>JAYTIG010000125.1:0-5771 GCA_043731995.1 Hyphomicrobiales bacterium | reverse complement strand
GCCCACGCGCTCGCTGCACCGCCGATAGCCCAGCAATCTTGGGGGCCCTGGGGCGTCTGGTATCATCCAGCAATGTCACGCGGTTCAATTTTTCCATGCGGCCTCAGCCCAGCGTGGCCTGATAGAGATGCACACGCAACCCACCGTGCAATATGGGAGCGCCACGTTTCAAGGGCAGACCCGTGGCGCGAGCCAGCGTGTTGTCGTTGGTGATGATCCCCACGCGCCAGCCCGCAAATCTCCCGCGCAGCGCGCTGCCAGTGGCCGCATAGAGTGCTTGAAGTTTCTTTGCATCGCCAATGCGTGCGCCGTAAGGCGGGTTCATGATAACCAAACCCGGCGGCCCCTCATGCGGGGCAATATCGCTCACCGCAAGCCGCTCAAAATGTGTAAAGCCCGCAACGCCCGCACGCTCGGCATTGGCATGGGCGGCAATTATCGCGCCTTCATCCCTGTCGCTCCCGTAGAATTTGAACGTCGGCATGATTGAAGTCTGAGCCGTTTTCATCACTGCATAGGCCGCAGCATCAAAACTCTTGAACTGCTCAAAAGCAAAGTGACGGGCCCGCCCAGGCATCAGGCCCGCCGCAATTTCAGCAGCTTCAATGATAAATGTGCCCGAACCGCACATGGGATCGAGCACGGACTCCGCACCAGTGAAACCGCATTGCCGCAGAAATAGGGCTGCCATTGTTTCACGCATCGGTGCCTTTGCCATGGCCTGCTTGGCGCCGCGCTTGTGCAGAAGCTCACCTGAGGTGTCGAGGCTCAGGGTCACAAGATCATCTTCTATGCGCGCCATCACCGTGAGTTCAGCCTCATCGCTGATCACGGCGCCCAGCACTTCCTGCAATGCGCGGGCAATGCGCTCTTTGGCGGCCCCGGCATGATAAATGCGGCTGGCTTTGCAGGAGGCTTCCACCGCGACGTTTTGGCCCGCCGACAGATGCTCACCCCAGGCGAAAGCGCGGGAACGCTTATCGAGCTGTGCAAGATGTGCAGCGCGAAAAGATCCTATCCGCGCCAAAACGCGCGAGGCTCCGCGCAGGGAGAGATTGGCCCGCCACACGTCAGGCCAAGTGCCCTTGAAGCGCACACCGCCTTTCACCGTGGCCAGTCCCGCAAAGCCTGCGGCCCGGGCCTCGTCATGCAGCGCGGCCTCAAGCCCTGGAACGGCGACAAGGAAGATTTCAAAAGGTTCAGCGCTCATTGTGGCGTTGCGTTCCTGTGCTTGACGAAGAGGCGCAGGCCAATAGCCACCATGATCAAAACCAGCACCAGCGCCACATAAGGCAAGACCAGAGCCAGCACGGAAAAGAAGATGGCCCCCAAAATCTCGCCAGTGGCGATGGCGTGGTTGCCAAGCCCTGCGGTGAATGCAGTGGATGTGCCGCGCAGCAAAGTGGTTGAACCTTGTGTGGCTGCGGCCACCCCTCCGCCCGCGATAATGGCTAGTGTCCATTTCAGCATGGGCGGCGCATCTCCAAGTGCCAAAGCCGTGACACCAATGCCGGCGGCCACAGCCAGCGGCCCGGCCACATGATCCAGCGCATTGTCGAGCAGCGGCACATAATAGGCGATCACTTCTGTGATAGCCGCCACCGCAAACATGATGAGTGCAGGCGTGCTCGCCACCCACTCAAAGCCAGATGTGGTTGGCACAAAACCGGCGCGCGCGGCCAGCCCAAGAATGAGCAATGGCAAAAACACGCGAAAGCCCACCGCGGCAGCAAGGCCAACACCGAGGGCCAGAGACAAAAGCAAATTCGGTTGCATTGCCCTATTGACGGGACTTCTGCGTGCGCGTCAAGCACTTGGCAAGAAGCATAACGGCAGACTGGCATTGGCCAGTGCGTTGTGCACTGGCTCACCAAGGCTTTGAAGGGCGAAAAGCGCGACAAGATCCAGGACACGGGCTTCTATTTCTACGATAAGTCCAACATCGCCGACCCGAAGGTCGCTGCTGTTCTTTATGATTGATATTGGGCGGTGAAAGCCGTTTGATGAACCCTCCTCCGCCAAGGCGGGGGAGGGTTTTTTATTTTTGGACTTTGCATGACACCTTATCCCCGCATCGCCGTCTCCTCTTGGTCACTTCATAAGATGCTGGGTTATTCCCATGCCAATGGCCCGGCTGGCCGTGCTGACGCACCCGCCTTGCCGACGTGGGGGCCGGGTGAAATCAAACTCTTCGATCTGCCTGCTGCCTTGCGCGACCATGGTTATGCCCGCGTTGAACTTTGCCACTTTCACATCGCTTCGCTGGACGCGGTCTATCTGGAGGAACTGCGCAGCGCCTTTGCTGCGCAAGGCGTCACCATCCAGACCCTGCTGATCGATGACGGCGATATCGCCAACCCGCAAACGCGCGCGCGTGATATGGCATGGATCAATTCATGGATTGGCGCTGCTGCGCGCATGGGCGCCAAACACGCCCGTGTTATTGCAGGCAAGCAGAGGCCAACTGCCGAAACATTGGCTCTTTCCGTTTCAGGCCTCACTCACTTGGTCAATTCCGCCGCCACTCAAGGCGTAAAACTGGTCACTGAAAACTGGTTTGATCTCACCGCAACGCCCGGCGAAGTGCATCACATTTTGAATGCTGTGCCCGGCCTGGGCTTTCTGGCGGATATGGGCAATTGGGGCGGCCCCACAAAATATGCTGACCTTGCATCGATCTTCGCCCGCGCCCAGCTTTGCCATGCCAAGGCAACATTCACGCCGGATCATGGATTGGACGAAACAGATTACGGGCACTGCGTCGCCACAGCAGAAGGGGCCGGATATGCCGGCCCCTACACACTGATATTTGCCGATGATGGCGATGAGTGGGAAGGCCTCGCCAAAGAGCGCGCCTTCATTCTCAAGACCATCAGGCCTTCTTCTTCATCAGCCCGCGATTGATCAGCGTCTCGGCAATCTGCGTGGCATTGAGTGCCGCACCCTTGCGCAGATTGTCCGAAACCACCCAGATATTTAGTCCGTTTTCAATCGTCGCATCCTCGCGGATGCGGCTGATGTAGGTGGCATACTCGCCCGCGCATTCCACCGGTGTGATATAGCCGCCAGGCTCACGCTTATCGACAACCATGCAGCCCGGTGCCTCGCGCAGAATTTCGCGCGCTTCATCGGCACTCATCGGGCTTTCAAACTCGATGTTCACCGCTTCGGAATGGCCCACAAACACCGGCACGCGAACGGCCGTTGCGGTGACCTTGATCTTGGGGTCGAGAATCTTCTTGGTCTCCACCATCAACTTCCATTCTTCCTTGGTAGAGCCATCTTCCATGAACACGTCGATATGCGGAATCACATTGAAGGCGATCTGCTTGGGAAACTTTTTCGGCGTAGGTGGATCTGTAACGAAGATGCCCTTGGTCTGGGTCCACAGCTCATCCATGCCTTCCTTGCCGGCACCGGAAACGGACTGATAGGTGGAAACAACCACGCGCCTGATCTTGGCCACATCATGCAAAGGCTTCAGTGCCACGACAAGTTGCGCGGTGGAGCAATTCGGATTGGCAATGATATTCATGCGGTTGTTGCGCTTCATGTATTCATCAAGCACATGGGCATTCACTTCCGGCACAATGAGCGGCACATTCATGTCGTAGCGCCAGCACGAGGAGTTATCGATCACGATGGCGCCCGTGGCACCAATCTTGGGTGACCAGACTTTTGAGACTTCCGATCCCGCTGACATCAGAACGAAATCAACGGTGGAGAAATCAAACTGCTCCAGGTCTTTGCACTTCAGAATCTTGTCGCCAAAGCTCACTTCCGAGCCCAGCGAACGGCGGGAGGCAATGGCGTGAATCTCGTCAACCGGGAATTCCCGTTCGTCGAGAATGTTCATCATCTCGCGGCCCACATTGCCCGTGGCGCCAACGACTGCAACTTTGTAACCCATGAAGTTTCAACCTCTCTCTGTCCCGCCCCCAAGGCTTAATCAGCCTGCCACCGGGCAAAAGCTCTGGCCAGCCACCCCCGTGGGAGTGATGACCGGGGGAGGGGCTTAGATTGTCTTTTTCGTTTTGGTGGTGGGCGAGCAGAAGCATCCCGCAAAAACGGGCGCAAAATCGAGATTGTGGCTCAGATTCATGCTCATGGGCGGGGCTTCTAGCAGTTTGGCCCTTGGAGTCAACCAAAAGGCCAGGAAGGACGCGGCTGTGCCCATGTTCGCCCCGTGTCATGCGGGGCGGAGAAAAGGAAAACGGGATTCATCTCAACTGAACTCCGCTTTCCCAATGGCGTGAAAAACTGGAGGGAAAGTTCCCGCCAGGCTGTGGCCCGGATCAGAATTCTGGAAAAGAAATGAGGGCCAAAGCCCGGATGAGAACGCGGCGATTTTAAATCCGGCGGTGATAGTATGGTTAAGCCATTGAAGGCGCCCAAGTCGTAATGCTTGAGGTCCACCACCGAAGCTCCCGGAAGTTCTGGATGCGTAGTCCAAACCCTGCAGGCGCCTCTCACGAGAACGGCCAAATGGAAACGCGGTGCACATGGTTCCCTCCTTCCGTTTCGTCGGCAAGGAATATAGTCATATAGGAATTAATGTCAAGAGGAATTTTGGATTCCGAGGGCTCTTTCCTCACTGACGATCTAGGCGCTATAGGGGCATCGTCATTTTTTCAGATATTTGACGAGAGCTGCGATGCCCAAGACGAGCAGAACCAGCACAAGCACGCCGGTCAGCCCCATGCCCCAGCCCATGCCGCCATATCCTTGCATCACGATGAGTGTTCTCCCAGTCAGTGGGTTGCGTAGACTGTCGGGGCGGCATTGGCCGCAAGGAGCAACACGACGTAAGGCCTGCCGCTGCCCTCGGATCCCATGCCCGGTGAACCGGCAGGCATTCCGGGGACAACAAGTCCGATTGCGCCGGACGGCCGTTCCTTGAGGAGCCTCACAACGTCGGCAGACGGGATATGGCCCTCAAATGCATAACCATCCGCCAGCGCGATGTGACAGCTCGCCAGTTCGACGGGGATCTTGAGACTCCCGCGACGGGCACCGAGATTGGGATCATCCTCAATTGTGGCCGTAAAGCCGGCGGCCTTCATGTGTTGCACCCAGCCCTCGCAGCACCCGCAGCCTGGATTACGGTAGACAGTGAGTTTCGGAAGCGAACTTGCCCCGGCGGACTGCGGCAGAATTGCAAAGGATGATGCGCCGAAGATTCCGAGAAGTGCCAATCGGCGATTCATGAATTATCTCCCGACAAGGCGGTTATAGATGGTGACCAATACGGCAGCAGTGATCCAGCCGAAGATCGCGCTGGCGATGACGCCGTCGATGAGGTTGCGCAAGCTGCCAACTTCCGCCGACGAGAAAAGCGTCAGCCAAGCGTGCGTAAGCTGCCAGCCGGGAAGAATGACTGCTGCCGCTTCGCAAAGAACCAACAATACAACGAGGGCTCCCGAAAGCGCCCAGCCGAAGGCCATGAGATCGAGCCTGGATTTTTCCATTTCACTCTCCCTTGATCGGTGGTTGAGGCGGGTTCAAACTTGATGTGGTTGGGATTTGCTCTTTCATTTCGTTGCCGTGGTGATGGCCATGCCCACCGTGCATGAAGATGTGCATCAGCGGGCAGGCAAGGATCACGAGCAATGGCAAAGCCGCAGCGACATGGGCACCATGCCAAATCACCAAATAGCCGCCGAGAACCGTCGCGAGAGCCAGAACGACCCAAGCCCGGTAGGATGTGAAGCATCTGAACATGATGTCATTCTCTGCCAGATATAACGTGGCAACCTTGATCTGGATCAAGC
>JAYTIG010000124.1:0-2141 GCA_043731995.1 Hyphomicrobiales bacterium | reverse complement strand
TGACCTATGAGAGCATGATGCGTGGTATTGCCGAGGTGAAGCCCGGTGCCCATTTGGGCGATGTTGGCCACGCCATACAAACCTTTGCGGAAGGGGAGCGTGGCTCCGGGGTGCGGGATTTTTGCGGCCATGGCTTGGGCCAGTGGTTCCATGATCATCCCAACGTGTTGCATTATGGCAAGCGCGGCGATGGTGCATTGCTCAAGCCCGGCATGATTTTCACCATCGAGCCCATGATCAATCTCGGCAAGCCCCATGTGAAAATTCTCAGCGATGGCTGGACGGCAGTGACACGCGATAAATCTCTTTCTGCCCAATTCGAACACACGGTGGGCGTTACCGACAAGGGCGTTGAAATTTTTACGCTCTCGCCAGGCGGATTGGACCGCCCGCCCTACAAGGTGTGATGCGTGGCACTGCCTAAGCCCGAACCCACAACCGCCGCCGAAGGCCTGGGCGACACCCAGCCCGTGATAGATTCAGCCAAAGCCAAGCAGGGCATGGAGGATTTTTCCGGTGCCCTCACCCATCTCGGCCACCGTGAGCGCCTGCGTGACAGGTTCCGCCAAGGTGGTGCTGCGGCCCTGCCCGACTATGAGCTTTTGGAAATGGTTCTCTTTCGCGCCATCAAGCGCGGCGATACCAAACCTTTGGCAAAAGCGCTGCTGGCGCGCTTTGGTTCCTTTGCAGAAGTGATCAGCGCCGCACCTGAACGCTTGCAGGAAGTAAAGGGCATTGGCCCCGCAATTGTCATGGAGTTGAAGCTCATCCAGGCCGCGGCCCTCAGGCTTTCCCGCGCAGGTGCGGTGAGCAAGCCGGTGCTTTCATCCTGGAACGCGATCATCGATTATTGCCGCGCCGCCATGGCCTATGAAGAGGCTGAAAGTTTTCGCCTGTTGTTCGTGGACAAGAGAAACCAGTTGATCGCCGACGAAGTGCAACAGCGTGGCACGGTGGATCACACACCAGTTTATACCCGCGAGGTGATGAAGCGCGCGTTGGAGCTTTCGGCCAGCGCCATCATCATGGTGCATAACCACCCCTCGGGAGATCCCACGCCATCGCTAGCCGACATTGACATGACCAAGAAAATCATCGCGGCCGGAGACAAGTTGGGTATTCTTGTGCATGATCACATCATAATCGCCAGAAAGGGCCATGTGAGCTTGCGGAACTTGCAGGTGATTTAGAAGAAGGCGGGGAATTCTGTTGAGGCAATTTGGCAAAAAAAGCCAAAAAAAGGGGACGGAAATCATGAAGAAACCTATTTTGACAGCGATACTGATGGCAAGTGGATCAACGGCGCAGGCAGCACAACTGGTTCACAAGGAGCTGTCGGTTTTCGATGCCGAAGTCTATGTGGCGCCCGGCAGCATTGATGCCAAAGGGCAACTTGACCTTAAAGGAGTTCACATTGCGGGAAGCCCGCATCAAGACACAGGCTACATCTATGCCCTCGTGACATTGCAGGCCAAAGAGGGCACCAAGACCCACAACATTGCCTTTGGTTCCTGCCAGATTGGCAATGTGGCCACTTCAAATTGGGGAAGTGCCTTGGGTTCAAACTGCATGATTTTGACGGGCACGCCCGTGCCACCAAAGGCGAGCCTGGAAGCCGTTGTCAACTTCACCTATGGCGCGGACCCCTTCTTGGGTGAAACAACCACTGCAGTCTTCCCGGTTAAAATGTCCACGATGCCCCCAGCAGGCGCTAAGGCGGCAGTTAAGAAGTAGCTCGGTTCCGAGTTGAACTTTGCCGATGTTCAACATCAAGCGGCTCACCTCAATCCGTCGCCCCGGCGAAGGCCGGGGTTGGGCTTTTGCACAATGCAAGGTTTGAGTAAGCCCGATCCCGGCCTTCGCCGGGATGACGAAGCGAGGATTGGTCAATCTTAGATGATCAGAGTTTAAACGCTTTGCAGGCACTAAATTCCCTGATTGCGGATTAATGCCAGCGCCTCCGGCGTGTCGGCATCCAGCATGATGCCCTCATGCTCAACATCGATTTCAACGACGGCGTCGCGCTGCGCTTCCAGCAGGCTGCGCGCACCACGGTCTCCTTCCAGCGCCATTAACGCGGAAAAATGTTCCTGCCCCCACAGCACCGGGTTGCCCAATTTGCGCCCTTGTGCAGGCGCAAT
>JAYTIG010000123.1:0-2141 GCA_043731995.1 Hyphomicrobiales bacterium | reverse complement strand
ACACGGATCGAGGCGACGAGAAATACGAATGCAAATATGCCGAGTATGAAGAGCCAATCCATGTTGTCTCCATTTGGTTGTGTAAGCACTTCAACCGGCGTCAACGCGGCGGTCAGCCTACCTGAACCTCATATTCATCCATATATGAGAGGTTAGCAAGGCCAAGCCCATTTCACATAGAGTGCTTTGCAGCACGCGAGGCCTTGAGGCACGTGTTGCTAACGGCGCCACAACACCGGGAACTCCTCCGCTTCCATTTTAGCGCCCGCTGGCAATCTTTCCTCCAACCCCGGAAACGGCGGTGATGTTCGCCATTTTCGCGGCGCATGCATGATGTCATCGCCGATGAAGCGCACCGAGAGCACGCGCCTTCTGTTGCCGCCTGCCACCCCGCCTGCGCCGTGCAGCGTGAGCATGTGGAAGAACACGGCATCGCCCGGCTGTAGCGCCCAGGCGAGAATCTTGAACCTCTCCGGATTGCCGTCAATGTCGGGCAGCTCTTTCAGGCTTCCTTCGGGGAACCATTTGGCCTCGTTGTTCATGAAGGTGCGCGGCATCAGCCAGCCACCGCTGTGCGAGCCCGCGACGAAGCGCAGCGTGGATTGCTCATCCACGGCGTCCACCGGAAGCCACATCGAGCAATCCATGAAGCCGTCAATGTTGTAATAGGGTTGGTCCTGATGCCATGGCGTTTTGGCCACTGTCTTGGGCTCTTTCACCAGCAGGTGATCGTGATAGAGGCGCACTTCGCGTGCGCCCATCAACTGGCCCGCGATTTCGGCGGCGGGAGATCCAAAAATGAATTGCTTGAATTCTGGGATGCGCTGCCAATTGCAAAAGTCTTCGATGAAATAGCCTGGGTCTTCCGGCTTGCTGGCCACGATGGCAAGCGGCGAAGGTGTTGCCATGTTGCGCTCTATGCCCGTTTCAAGCAGCTTCATCTCTGTCGCGTTGAACAGTCCACGCACAGCGGTGGCGCCATCCACGCGATATTGCGCGATGTGTTCTGGCGTGAGTTTCATGTCACTACACCCGCTCTCCTATCGGCCGCGCGCAGTTCAGGCTTGCGCTTGGAAGGCTCACCAAAGCCGCCGCCACCGGGCAGTTCAACAATGAGCGAGTCACCCGCCGGCACAAGATGGATGCCTTTGTCTGGCAAATGTGTGCCGGACCCGAGGCGTGCAACGCCGAAGGAACCCGGCTTGCCGCCATCGCGGCCCTGCGCGGCATTCTTGATACGGTCAAAGGTTGCAGCAGAAATGGTGAAGGGTGTGGCCTCGCGGTTTTTCACCACGAAGCGCTGCGAAAGGCCGCCGCGCCATTCGCCATCGCCACCCGAGTTGGGAAGGAACTGCTTTTCCTCAAACCACAGCGGGCATTGGCCTTCGATGATCTCGATGGGAATGCCGCCAATTCCGGAAGGAAAGGCTACGCAGGCGAGGCCATCCTTGCCGGGGCGCCCGCCAATGCCGCCAAGGCCGATGGCGAGCACGGCATATTCCGCCGCGCCTTTCAGCAGCTCCGGCGCAACGCGGCCATGGGCGGAATTGAACATCAGCATCCAAATGGAGCCAGCGCTTTCGGCCTGCACTTGGCCGGGCAGAGCCTGGCACAAGCAGCCGAAGACAGCATCGGCCAACATCTGGCCTGTGACGTGGCGCGAGGTGACAGGCGAGGGGCGGATGGGGTCCACAATCGTATGCGGCTCAGTCTCGATGTCAAAGCAGGAGAGTGAGCCGATGTTGTTGGGCACATGCGGTGCGATGATCGCCTTCAACGCAAAGACGGTATAGGCCTCAGTATAAGTGCGGGGCGAATTGATGCCGAAGATCGAGACAGAAGACGTGCCGCGGTAGTCCACGGTCACCTTGCCGCCCTTGATTTTCAGCTTGGCCTTGATGAGAACGGGCTTTTCATAACCATCCAGCGGCATGGCATAGGACCATTCGCCCTCTGGCAGTGTCTTGATGGCTTCGCGCGCGCCCTTTTCGGACCTCGTGAGGATATGCTTGGCCAGTTTGTCGAGCGAAGTGAGCTTGAACTCCGTCATCATCTCGATCAGGCGGCGCACGCCTGTGTCATTGGCGGAAACCAGCGAGAGCAGGTCGCCCTTCACTTCAACCGGGTTGCGCGTGTTGCCC
>JAYTIG010000122.1:0-2152 GCA_043731995.1 Hyphomicrobiales bacterium | reverse complement strand
CCCAGGAATGATACATCGCCATGGGACGTTGCGTGATGGCATGCATGGGGAACTCTTCGCCACTTACCATCTCGCCCTCAAAGGGCGCATACCAGAAGGGAATGGGATCGAAATAGGTTTCAATTCGGATTTTGTGCTGTTCAGGCACCTTCACCTTGCCATGGCCCTGCGCCGCCAAGCGGAACTTTTGCAGTGTTTCTGAATAGAGTTGGTGGATGATCGGCTCAGGCCGTGGAAGGAAGCCAAAGAACGTCGCCCAATCCAGATAATCCCAATTCACATGGCGATAATATTTCATATTGTCGCCAAGTTCCTGGAACCAGTAGGAGCCATTGGCGACATAGGCCTTGAGCTGATCAGGATTGACTGGGCCACGGCCAGCGGTCCTGCCATCCTTGCCCCTGAATCCGGCAAGTGGCCCAAGGCCCGGCGCGCGTTCATGGTTCACGATATAATCAGGATAGCCCCCAGGGTAACGCGCTGTTCCTTCCTGCTTTGTCATGGCCGGTAGCCCCAACCTGTGCCCCAGATCCAACAACACTGTTTGGAATGGCCGCACATCCCTGTCCGGCTCTACAACAGGATGGCGGATCGCATCTGCTGGCCCATCGGATTCTGATATGGGACGATCCAGCATCGAGATGCAGTCCCAGCGTTCGAGATAGGTTGTGTCGGGCAGGATGAGATCGGCATAGTGAACCATCTCGCTCTGATAAGCATCGGAATAAATAATTTTGGGGATCACATAGCTGCCATCTGCCTTTTTGGCGGTGAGCGCCTTGAGTGTATCGGGCACATTCATCGCCGAATTCCAGCTCATGTTGGCCATATACATGAACAACACATCAACGCCGTAAGGATCGCCCTTGCCAGCATTGTTGATCACCATATGCATCATGCCATGTGCGGCCAGTGGCGCATCCCAAGAATAGGCCTTGTCGATACGCAAAGGTGTTCCCTGCTCATCAACCAATAAGTCTTCCGGCGATGAAACAAAGCCAAGCGGCGGGCCGGGCAGAGGTGTATTGGGCTTCACCTGGCCCAACTTGCCCGCTGGTTTCACATTGGGTGGAATGGCCTTGGGAAAGGGTGGCTTATAGCGCGAGCCCCCGGGCACATCGATGGTGCCCAGCATGATCTGAAGGATATGGATCGTCCGGCAGGTGTGGAAGCCGTTGGAATGGGCCGAGATGCCCCGCATGGCATGCATCGAGACGGGCCGCCCGATGGTTTTGTCATGGCGGCGGCCAAGATAATCCGTCCATGGAATGTCCAGCTCGACCGTTTCGTTGAAGGCAGTATGCGCCAGCTCCGCTGCGATGCGCCGTGTGGTTTCGGCCGGAACGCCACATTTCTCCGCCACTGCTTCGGGCGAATAGTCTTCGCCTGCAAAGCGCTCGGCAATCAGCGTGAAGCTGGTCACCACCTTGCGGCCATCAGGAAGAATGAACCGCCCCAACAAGGAAGGATTGGTGCCGAAAGTTCCTGCCACCTTGGTGCCGCCTGCCGAGGCATCCCACACCAGTGCTGTTCCAGCCCCGTTGCGCAGAATCAAGCCATCATCAGCCCCGCCCTTGTTCTCAATCACCAACAAAGGCGCATTGGTGTAGCGGTTCAAATATTCGCCATCGATCTTTTGTGCGGCCAACAGGCAATGGATCAAGGCGCCCACAAACAGCCCGTCAGTGCCGGGCGCAATACCAATCCACTCATCGGCAATCGCCGAATAGCCAGTCTTCACTGGATTGATCGACACAATCTTGGCGCCGCGCGCCTTCAGCTTGCCAAGGCCCGCCTTGATCGGGTTGGAGCCATGATCCTCCGCCACGCCAAACAGCAGGAAATATTTGGTGTGCTTCCAATCCGGCTCACCAAATTCCCAGAAGGCCCCACCATAAGTGTAAAGGCCAGCCGCTGCCATGTTCACCGAACAGAACCCGCCATGGGCCGCATAATTGGGCGTTCCAAATTGTGAGGCCCACCAGCCGGTCAATCCCTGGCTTTGGTCGCGGCCCGTGAAGAAGGCAAGTTTCCTGGGATCAGTACCGCGCACTTGTGACAGCCACTGTGTAGCGGTCGCCAACGCTTCATCCCACTCAATCTCTTTGAACTCACCCGCACCACGCTCACCAACCCGCAACAGCGGTTTCGA
>JAYTIG010000121.1:0-14941 GCA_043731995.1 Hyphomicrobiales bacterium | reverse complement strand
TAGGACAGGGCCGAGGGCATCTGGATCAGGGGGCCGCGGTCTGTGCCGCCATATTCCAGGACCAACACCTTGTTGCGCCTGTCTTCCGACAGGCGGCTCGCCATCACCGCGCCTGCAGAACCAGAGCCCACAACGATGAAGTCATAAGTTTTGCCTTCAGCCAATGCCATTGATCACACACCTTCGAATTCTTGTGGCTCAGGCCAAGGCCGCAAACCGTATCTTTTGCGACGTTTGGTGGCGCGGTTGCGTCAGTGGCCCTGCGGCTAATGGATCGAACCGTCGCTCACTTGCGTGTGGGGCTTCCATATCTGCAGGTGCCTGTACCAGATCAGCATGACTTTTGACGGAACCGTCAAAAGCCATAAAAGCTGATCGTCACTTATGAGTTTGAGCGGAATTGTTCCGCCAAAGTGATTCCACTTTGGCGCATTCCGCTCTAGCATTGGCCGAGAATAAACAAAGCGGGACGAGAATGGAAATTATCGGCAAGGGCGAAACGGTTTTTGAATGGGTGAATGTGGCAGGCGTTTCCCCTGTGGTCTTGGTGTGTGAACACGCTTCCAACCATATTCCGCCGGGGCTGAAGGGGCTCGGTCTGAGTGAGGCAGACCAGAAGCGCCACATTGCCTACGATCCAGGTGCTGCCCCCGTGGCGCGGCTGCTTTCAAAGCTTTTGGATGCGCCATTGATCCTGCAGCGCGTTTCGCGGCTGGTTTATGATTGCAACCGCCCGCTTGAATCACCTGGTGCCATGCCGGAGGTGAGCGAGGTTTTTGAGATCCCCGGCAACAAGGGCCTGAGCCCGGATGCCCGGTTGTCGCGCACCCTGCAGGTTTACCGCCCGTTTCATCAGGCCCTTCAAGTCTTGCTGGACGAGCGTGCCGCAGCGCAGCGCCCCAGCGCCATGGTATCGATCCATTCCTTCACCCGCATCTACAAGGGCAAGAAGCGCGAGGTGGATTTGGGGCTGTTGTTTGACCGTGACCCCTGGCTGGCCAATGCCTTGGTCAAAAGCTTTCCCGGCGTGAACACCCAGCTCAATGAACCCTATGGCCCGAAGGACGGCGTGCTCCATCTGCTGAATTTGCATGCGGCTCCGCGCGGCTTGCATCATTTGATGATTGAAATCTGCAATGACCTTCTGGAAACTGAGCGGCAACAACAACAATGGGCGCAGCGCCTGTCGGTGCCCCTGATTCAGGCAGCGGCGAAACTGGGAGAGAAAAAATGAGCAATGGCATGCTAACGCTGGAACAGCTGAAAGCCGAAGTGAAGGCCGGAACCATCGACACGGTTGTCGTTGCGATGACCGACTTGCAGGGCCGCCTGATCGGCAAGCGTTTCCACGCACAGTTCTTTGTGGATGGTGGCTATCAGGAAACCCATGCCTGCAATTATCTTCTCGGCGTTGACATCGAAATGGAACCCGTGCCCGGCTACAAGGCCACGAGCTGGGAAAAGGGTTACGGTGATTTCGTTCTGAAGCCCGATATGTCCACGCTGCGCAAAACGCCATGGCTGCCCGGCACGGCGCTGGTGCTGTGTGATGTGCTCGATCACCATACTCACGAGGACGTTCCACATAGCCCGCGCGCCATTCTGAAAAAACAGCTCAAGCGCCTCGAAGCCATGAAGATGAAGGCCTATATGGCTTCGGAACTGGAATTTTTCCTGTTCGATGACAGCTTCGAGACCTGCAACAGCAAAGGCTACCGCGACATGAAAACTGCGGCCTATTACATTGAAGATTACGGTGTTCTGCAAACCTCGAAAGAAGAAGTCTATATGCGTGCGCTGCGCAACGGCCTTGCAGGGGCTGGCATCTATGTCGAGAATTCCAAGGGCGAGTGGGGCCCAGGCCAGGAAGAAATCAACGTGAAATATGATGAGGCTTTGGCCATGGCCGATGCCCATGTCATCATCAAGAATGGCGCCAAGGAAATTGCTTACGGCGTTGGCAAGGCCGTCACCTTCATGGCCAAATGGGATTGTGGCATGGCGGGCAATTCGTCCCACATCCATCAATCGCTGTGGTCTGCCGACGGCAAGACCTCACATTTCCATGACAAGAATGGCCATCACGGCATGAGCGAGATGATGCAGCATTATCTTGCGGGCCAGTTGGAACATGCCAGCGAGATCACCTATTTCCTCGCCCCCTATATCAACTCCTACAAGCGTTTCATGGTTGGCACTTTCGCGCCCACCAAGGCGGTGTGGAGCTTTGACAACCGCACGGCAGGTTACCGCCTGTGTGGCGCTGACACCAAGGCCATCCGCGTGGAATGCCGTGTGGGCGGGGCGGATCTCAACCCCTATCTGGCCTTTGCCGCACTGATTGCCGCTGGCCTTGATGGCATTGAAAAGAAGATGAAGCTGGAGCCGGTTTTTGCTGGCGACGCCTATCACAATGCCAAGCTGCGCGAGATTCCAAAGACCCTGCGCGATGCCACCGAACTTCTCGACAAGTCAAAATTCCTGCGCGGCGTGATGGGCGATGATGTAGTGGATCATTATGTTCACACGGCGAAGTGGGAGCAGTTTGAGTTTGACCGCCGCATCACCGATCTTGAATTGAAGCGCGGTTTTGAGCGGTACTGATCATGGCGAGTATCATCACTTCGATTTCCCCGGCGGATGGCTCCATCGTGGCCAAACGCAAGATTGCCTCAAAGAAAGAAATTGCCGCTGCCTTCTCGGCCGCGCGTGATGCACAGAGGGCTTGGGGCGATCTGAGCATTGCCGAGCGTGCGAAATATTGCTCGGCCGCTGTTGATGCCATGCTGGCCATGAAGGACGAGATCATTCCTGAATTGGCGCTGAGCATGGGTCGCCCGGTGCGCTATGGCGCTGGCGAGTTGCGCGGGTTTGAAGAACGTGCGCGCCACATGATTTCCATTGCTGAAGCGGCGCTGGCTGATGTGGTGCCCGCTGCAAAGGCGGGTTTTGAACGCTATATCAAGCGCGAACCTCTGGGCGTGGTGTTCACCATTGCACCATGGAATTATCCTTATCTCACAGCAGTGAATTCCATCATCCCGGCCTTGATGGCGGGCAATGCGGTGGTGTTGAAACATGCCTCGCACACGCTGCTGGTGGGCGAGCGTTTCGCCAAGGCCTTTGTGAAAGCAGGCCTGCCCAAGGGCCTGTTCCGCAATCTGGTGATGAGCCATGAGCAGGCGGCAGATGTGATTTCTGGCCGCATGGCCAATATGGTGTGTTTCACTGGCTCTGTTCCCGGCGGGCAGGCCATTGAGCGGGCGGCGGCAGGGCATTTCCTCAGTGTTGGATTGGAGCTTGGCGGCAAGGACCCGGCCTATGTGCGCAGCGATGCCAACCTTGCCCATGCGGTTGAGAATCTGGTGGATGGTGCCTTTTTCAATTCTGGCCAGAGCTGCTGTGGCATTGAACGCATTTATGTGCACAAAACACTGTTCAAGGACTTTGTGGAGGGTGCTGTTGAACTGACGAAGAAATATGTGTTGGGTTCTCCACTTGATGAAGCCACCACATTGGGGCCGATGATCAAGGCTGATGCCGCAACTTACGTGCGCAAGCAGGTTGCCTCTGCCATTCGCGGCGGGGCGAAGGCGCATATTGATGAGAAGCTGTTTGCCGCCAGCAAGAAGGGCACGCCATATCTCGCACCGCAAATTCTCAGTGACGTAAACCATCAGATGAGCGTGATGCGCGACGAAAGCTTCGGGCCTGTGGTTGGCATCATGAAGGTTTCATCTGATGAAGAAGCTATTCAACTGATGAATGATTCCGAATTCGGCCTCACGGCGGCGATATGGACATCGGATGTTGCCGCCGCCAAAGCCATAGGTGCCCGCGTCGAAACGGGCACCGTGTTCATGAACCGCTGTGACTATCTTGACCCGGCGCTCACCTGGACGGGTGTCAAAAACACGGGCCGTGGTGCCACCCTTTCGGTCCTCGGTTATGAAGCCTTGACCCGGCCCAAGAGTTTTCACCTAAGGACAACGCTATGATAATTCCCAACCGCAACTTCAATTATCCAACCGCCATCAAGTTTGGTGCGGGCCGCGTCAAGGAGCTGGCTGCTCTTTGCAAGGCCAATGGCATCAAGCGGCCATTGTTCGTCACTGATCCCGGACTTGCCGCATCTCCCATGGTGGCCGCCATCGTGGCGGATTTGAAGAAGGCGGACTTGCCCGTGCAGGTGTTCTCAGATGTGCGGCCCAACCCGGTTGAGGCCAATATCATCGCAGGTGTCAAAGCCTACAAGGCCGGCATGCATGACGGCGTGATTGCCTTCGGCGGCGGCTCTGGCCTTGATATTGGCAAGATGATTGCCCTGATGCACGGGCAGAACATTTCGGTGTTTGATCTCGAAGATGTGGATGATTGGTGGACGCGTGCCGACGCTTCCAAGATCTCGCCCATTATTGCGGTGCCCACAACAGCGGGCACGGGCTCAGAGGTGGGCCGCGCTGGCGTGGTGACGCATCCGGACACGCATGAAAAGAAGATCATCTTCCACCCGGCGATCATGCCCAAGGTGGCCATTCTTGATCCGGAACTTACTGTGGGCCTGCCCGCGAAGCTCACGGCCGCCACGGGCATGGACGCGCTGGCCCATTGCCTTGAGGCTTATTCAGCCCCTTTCTATCATCCCCTTTCCAAGGGCATCGCGCTTGAAGGCATGCTGCTGGTGAAGGACAATCTGGTGAAGGCGGTGAAGAAGCCGAAAGACCTGGACGCGCGCGGCAACATGCTGGTGGCGTCCACCATGGGGGCCACGGCCTTCCAGCGCGGCCTTGGCGCCATTCATGCCCTCTCGCATCCTTTTGGTGGCCTCTATGATGCACATCACGGCATGCTCAATGGCATTGTGATGCCCTATGTGCTCAAGGCCAACCGCAAGAAGATCGAAAAGGATATTGAGCGCGCCGCCGCCTATCTCGGCATCAAAGGCGGCTTCAATGGCTTCCTGAAATGGGTTTTGGCACTGCGCAAGGAAATTGGCATCCCGCACAAGCTCGCTGACATTGGAATTGACACCAAACGGCTGGATGAAGTGGCCAAGATGGCGGTGAAAGACCCCTCTGCAGGCGGCAACCCCATCCTGTTCACCGAGAAGCAATACAAGGCGCTGGCCCAGAAATGCGTGGTGGGTGATCTCTGATCACCAAAATCTGCTGTATGAGGTGCGCGCCTGCACATTGTGCGCCGCGCATCTTCCCTTGGGCCCGCGCCCGGTTCTGCAATTTCACCCGGCTGCCCGCATCCTGATTGTGGGGCAGGCACCGGGGCGCAAGGCGCATGAGACGGCCTTGCCGTTCGATGACCAGAGTGGAGAGCGTTTGCGCGGCTGGCTGGGTGTTTCGCGCGAAACCTTTTACGACGAAACGAAAATTGCGCTGCTGCCGATGGGTTTTTGCTTTCCGGGCACGGGCAAGGGTGGTGACTTGCCGCCGCGGCCGGAATGTGCCGCCACTTGGCGCAAGCCATTGCTGAACCTGTTGAACAAAGTGGAATTGACCATCGTGCTTGGCCGTTATGCGGTTGATTGGCACCTGCCGGATGAAGCAGGCAAGCCATTGGCCGAAGTGGTGCGGGGCTGGCAGGCGCGCTGGCCCCGGCTTCTGGCCTTGCCGCATCCAAGCCCACGCAACATCGCCTGGTTCAAGCGCCATGCCTGGTTCGAAACCGAGATTGTTCCTGCCCTTCAACACCGGGTGGGGGAACTGATCTAGGCATTTGGCCTTTGTTAAGGTTGATTTCACCTTTCGGCGGCGCCGAAACAACTTGTTTGCCGGTGACGCATAGCCTGCATCGCAACGCGAAGCGGTAAAACATGGCGACCAAGAAAATCATATTGCTGGGCAGCGACAATCCAACAACCTGGATTGTCTACAATGAACTCGTATCCCAGTTTGGCGCATTTCCCGCTGTTATTGAGCATCCCATGAGTCGCTCAAAGTTACTGCGGAACCGGATGCGCAAGCTTGGCTTCTTTCGCGTTGCCAGCCAGGTTGCCTTTGCGCTCTTCCTGCGCCCGTTGTTGCGCATGAGAGATGCGGGCCGGATCGCATATCTGAAACGGCTGCATGGCCTTGAGGCCACTGCCCCCATGGGCGGTGCTGTTCACCACGTGAAAAGTGTCAATGGCCCTGAATGCCATGCGCTGATTGAAACCCTCCAGCCCGACATTGTGATCGTCAATGGCGCGCGCATCCTCGGCCGCGCCACGCTGGCCAAATTGAAAGCCACCATATTCAACACCCACCAAGGCATCACGCCCGGCTATCGCGGCGCGCATGGCGCCTATTGGGCGCTGGCACAAGGTGATGCCTCGCATTGCGGTGTTACGGTTCATTTGGTAGATGAAGGCATTGATACGGGCAATATCATTGCCCAGGCCATGATCACGCCGGAAGAAAATGACAGTTTTGTTACCTATCCCTTCCTGCAAACGGCCAAGGCGCTCGATCTGCTGGTGAGCGCCATCAAGGATGAAATGGCAGGAAGGCTGAAAACCCGCCCCATATCTGGCAAATCCGAAGTTTGGTATCACCCGGGTTTCTTCCAGTATATCGGCTTGGCCCTGCGCGGCGTGCGCTGAATTTCGGCATTGCGCTGATATTCGTATGAGAACAAACTGGCACAGGCTTATTTCAAATACTCCGTCACCCCTGCGAAGGCAGGGGTCCAGCTTTGGCTGGGTTCGGAGTTTGCGAATTAAGCTGGATCCCCGCCTTCGCGGGGATCACGCTGTCATGTGGTTTGTTCCTGATCTGAGGCATCCTGACTGAATGCTATTGTAATGGGTATTTGATGAACGACACTCCCTCGAACCTGCCGCAAATGGAAAATCCCGCCTATCGCCTGCCAGCGATGGATCTGGATTTTTTACTGGGTGATTCAACCCGCGGCATCCGCTTCCAGCTTGAATATATGAAGGCGGAAGAAAACCTCCGCGCACGGAACATTGAATCCACTGTCGTTGTGTTTGGCTCGGCGCGGGTGAAACCAGGTGATGCTTCGGGCTGGTATGAGGCGGCGCGGGAGTTTGGCCGCCTCTGTTCTGAGAGCGGCGGGGCCAAAGATGGTTCTGCGCAGCCGCGGCAAAATGTGATCGCCACTGGCGGTGGCCCTGGCATCATGGAGGCTGCCAATCGCGGCGCCAATGACGCAGATGCGCCCTCCATTGGCTATAACATAACCCTGCCGCGCGAGCAGGAGCCCAACCCCTATTCAACGCCGGATCTCACCTTCCGCTTCCACTATTTCGCCATGCGCAAGATGCACTTTGCGATGCGCGCTGCGGCACTGGTGGTTTTTCCCGGCGGCTTTGGCACGATGGATGAGTTGTTTGAGCTGCTCACTTTGCGCCAAACCGGCAAGATGACGAAGCCTCTGCCGGTGGTGCTGTACGATTCCAAATTCTGGAACACCGCGGTGAATTTCAAACATTTTGCGGCAGAGCGTTTGATCAATGAGCGTGATCTGGATTTGTTTACATTCGCCGACACGCCACAAGCGGCCTGGGACGCATTGTTGAAACGGGGGTTGCAAGTACCATGACCATCAAGCTTCATTTTCACGGTGCCGCGCGCACTGTTACAGGCTCGTGCTATCTGATTGAGACAGAGCAGGCCAGGGTGCTTGTTGATTGCGGCATGTTCCAGGGTTCACGCAGCATGAACCAGCTCAATTATAGGCCGTTTCCATTTGACCCGAAGGCCATTGACGCACTGGTGCTCACCCATGCACATATTGATCACACGGGCGTTGTGCCGAAACTGACGAAGCATGGCTTCAAGAAGAAGATTCACAGTACCGGTGGAACGGATGACTTGTGCGCGATCATGTTGCCGGACTCTGGCCACATCCAGGAAATGGAAGTGAAACAGCTCAACATCCGTTCAGCACGCAAAGGCAACCCGGAGGTGGAACCGATCTATTCACTGATGGATGCAATGGCCTGCCTTGAGCAATTTGTGCCACATGAATACAAGGAATGGTTCTCACCCGCCGCCGGAATCCGCATGCGTTATTGGAATGCCGGACATTTGCTCGGGTCTGCTTCAATTGAAACCGAGATTGATCAAACGGGTGGAAGGCCGCTGCGCATTCTATTCTCCGGTGATATCGGCCCTGACAACATGATGCTGGAGCCAGACCCCGAAGGGCCAACCGGCTGGGATTATGTGATCTGCGAATCCACTTATGGCGGCTATGACCGCTTTGAGCGCACACAAGACAAGCGCCGTGAATTACTGGCCACCGAACTTCAGGCTGCTGCAGACCGCAAGGGCGTGATGCTCATTCCTTCCTTCGCGGTGGAACGCACACAGGAAGTTGTCACTGACATTGTGATGTTGATGGAGCAGGGCAAGGTTCCACAGGCGCCCCTCTTCATTGACTCGCCCTTGGCCAACAAGGCCACGCAGATTTTCCGCAGGCATGCGGGTGAGCTTGAGAATGGCGCGGATTTGGCGCGCGCCTTCAACTCACCACTGGTGAAAACCACGGAGTCCGTTGATGATTCAAAAGCCTTGAACCAGTTCAAGGGCTTTTTCATCGTTGTTTCCGCCTCAGGAATGGCCGAGGCAGGCCGCATCCGCCATCATTTGCGGAATAATCTGTGGAAAAAATCCACCACCGTTCTGTTCGTGGGCTATCAGGCTGCGGGCACGCTGGGCGCGGAGTTAAAGTCTGGCGCAAAATCGGTGCGCATCATGGGCGAAGATGTGGCCGTGGCCGCCACCATCCGCAGCCTTGAAGATTATTCCGGCCATGCCGATGGGCCGGAATTGGTGCAATGGCTGCAGAAGCGGTTGCCAGTGGCGCGCAATCTTTTCATCACCCATGGCGAAGAAGAACGGCAGATCGCCTTTGCCAATGATGTGAAAGGCAAACTGGTGCCGGAAGACCGGATCATCCGCCCCGCACTGGATGAGGCCTATGACATTTCGGCCCCCGTCGCCAAGCTTGTCGAACAAGGCTCGGGTGAATTGCCGCGCCTTGATCTCGCCTTGGTGGCAAGGCCGGATTGGGACAATGACTATCAAGGTCTGCTCCGCGATTTGCAGGGCAGCCTGAGCCAGGCAGCGGATGCCAAGGCCAAGGGTGTGATCTTGCGGCGCGTGCGCAGGGCACTGACAGGCGAAGACATTCCGCCCTTGCCGCCCGCCAACACCGACCGCCGCAGGCCCCAGGGAAGGCGCGGGAGTTTTGATGAGGGTTAGAGTCGAGAGTCAGGCTGTCTGAGTAATTACTTTTAACCCGTCATCCCCGTACCCGCTTGCGCGGGCACAGGCTCCGGCGGGGATCCAGCTTGAATTCACAAACTCAGCACTTAGCCAAAGCTGGGCCCCTGCCTTCGCAGGGGTCACGGAGATTATGAACTTGCTTGATTTGGCTTTCACTTTCGATGGACGAAGCTCAGGCCTCCCCAACGTCGTCTTCGTGGGCTTGCAAGACTTGTTGGCGGGGCGGGGAACATTTGACCCAAGGGTGGAGTGTGGCCAGAGATAGTCAATCCACCGTACGGTGTCAAGAGTTAAATTCTATGATAGGAATTATTTATTACGCGCCCAGGTGCCGGAAGTCCTTCAACACATCCACATAGACTTCGCGCTTGAAAGGAATGATGAGATCCAGAAGCTCATCCATTTTCGCCCAGCGCCATTCATCGAATTCCTGCTTGTGGCCGGGCACCTTGAGCGTGATTTCGCTTTCATCACCCTCAAATCGGAAGGCGAACCACTTCTGCTTCTGCCCACGGTATTTGCCATTCCAGGATTTGCCGATGAGATGTTCCGGCAGGTCATAGCGATACCAGCCTTTCGATTCTTCAATCAGGCGGGCAGAGGTCACCCCGGTTTCCTCATAAAGCTCGCGCTTGGCTGCGGCTTGCAAATCTTCACCATCATCAACGCCACCTTGCGGCATCTGCCACCATTTGCCGATGCCATCATCATTCTGCTTTTCAAAGCGGCGGCCAATCCACGCCAGGCCCTTGGCATTGAGCAGCATGATGCCCACACAAGGCCGATAGGCCGTAATCTCAGGATGTTTCATCTTCAGCCCGTCTTGCCCTTGAAGGCGGCGGTGGCCGGAACGATCAGCACGCCGCGTGATTGCGCTTCACGGGCCCAATCCTTCAAGGTGTTGATCGTCACCTCAAGGCCAGAGCCCGTGCCAATGGCAATTTCACCATTGCGGGCCTGATCTTCAAGGGCATTCAATGCCGCAACAATGGATCCCGCATCCGGGTTCTGGTCAATCACGCCATTGCCACGGCGCACGGGCATATTCATGCTGCCGGCTACTTGATCTGTGGCGGAGAGTGGCAATGAACCATCTTCCATGAAATTTAGGCCACGCTTTTTCAATTCCGCCAGCAAGGGCTTGATGGCACTTGGCGCCGACAGGAATCGCCCGCCCATGTAGTTGATCACGCCGGCATAGCCGGCAAAGCGGCTCATGTGCCAGTACAGGCTGTCTTGGTTGGCCGCGGCATCGGCATCCGCCAGAAGTGTCTTGGGGCCGGGGTTGTTGGCGGGATAGCCCACTGGTTCCAGCGGCAATTGCAGCAGCACCTCATGGCCTTCGTCACGGGCCTTGTCCACCTGGGCTTGCAAATTGTTGCCATAAGGCGCGAAGGCAAACGTGATTTCACCCGGCAGATCAGAAATGGCCTGGCGCGTGAGCTTTTCATCAAGGCCCATGCCACCCAGCACAATGACGATCTTGGGCGCGTCAGAATGCAATGAATTCATCGATACGCTGCGGCCATAGATTTCGGATGGCTTTTTGCCATTGGCGGCAATCCTGGGCAGTGGGCCCTGAGCGCCACCTTCCATCACGGCGGCCACAGGTGCTTTTGTCAGCGTTGGGCGTGAATTGCTGATGACAGTCACATATCTGTCAAGCTTGGTGACTTTCTGACCCGCCGGATTGGGTGCGGGGTCAGTTGCGGCGGTCTCCACGTTGGCAGAATCATCAGTGGCCACGGGTTCGGGCTTGGCGCTTTCAATTTTTTCCAGCGGCGGGATCAATTGCACAATCTGCGGCTCACCCGCAAATGGCAAAGGTTGGCGCAGCAGCCAGATGCTGCCTGCCGCATAGGCCAAAAACAAGGCAGCAAAGGAAGCAGCCAAGGGTGATGGCCTTTGTTGCCATAGCCTTTGGCCCAGGCTTCGCTTGTGCAGCGGCTGCTTCAGTTCATCGCGGCGCATGTCAGTCCAACTCGAATCGAAGCCCAATTTGAGGGGCCAAGCGTTAACGGGGCATTAACTATGCGGGTAGAGGCAAAAACCTTTTAATTTCCGCGGCAAAAGTTCTAATAGGTATGACAAATAGGGAGACAAGAATGGGCGAGAGACTGAAAGGCAAAGTGGCACTCATCACTTCTGCAGGCCAAGGCATTGGACGGGCCACGGCGCTGGCCATGGCGCGCGAAGGGGCAAAAGTCTGGGCCACGGATCTGAAGGCCGAACTTTTGCAAAACCTGCCCGCCGAACATGCCAATATTTCGGTTTTTGCCCTGGATGTCATGAAGCCTGAAGCCGTTGCAGCGGCTGTGGCCAAGGCCGGGCCTGTGGATGTGCTCTTCAACTGCTCAGGCTTTGTGCACAGTGGCACCTTGCTGGAAACGGAAGACAAGGATTGGGACTTTTCCTTCGATCTCAACGTGAAAGCACATTTTCACATGATCAAGGCCTTCATGCCGGGTTTCCTGGCCAAGGGCAAAGGCAGCATCATCAACATGGCTTCGGTGTGTTCTTCCATCAAGGGCTTGCCGAACCGTTTTGTCTATGGCGCCAGCAAAGCCGCTGTAATCGGACTGACGAAATCTGTAGCTGCAGATTTTGTCACCAAAGGTGTGCGCTGCAATGCCATTTGCCCGGGCACGGTCGAAACACCCAGCCTCTATGACCGCATGCGCGCGCAAGGTGATTTTGAAATGGCCAAGGCAGCCTTCATCGCCCGCCAACCCATGGGGCGCTTGGCCCAGGCCGAAGAGATTGCTGCGGCCGTGGTCTATCTCGCCAGTGATGAAAGCGCTTTTGTGACGGGGCAGGCTTTGGTCATCGATGGCGGCCTCTCGATATAACCATTTGTAAGCTCCGACGGATTGGGCCGCATGGGCTCGTCTGTTGAGCAACGGGCCACGAGGCCAGTTTGTTCAACACGGAGTATCACATGCTGAAACAATTTATCCTTGGCGGCGTTGCGCTGGCCATTGTCAGTGGCGTGGCTTTTGCTGAAAACAGCGCAGCCAATCCATCACCTGCACAGCCCGACGCACAAGTTGCTGACAGCGCGGGCAATCCGCCGCCAGCCGTCGATCCGCAAGGTGGTGATGGCCAAGGCTGGTGGGGTTGGGGCAAGCACCGTCATGGCGGCCACCATGGTGAATTTGGCCAGGGCCGGATGGCCATGGCAGGCCAAATGGGTGGGCCGGATGGCCCGGGCCCGATGGGCGGCCCCGGCGGCCCTGGCATGATGATGGATCATCAGGGTTTCCGCTTGCATCTGGGCCAAGGCATTGATGTTGGCGTAATGTGCGGCAAGGAAGTTCTGAAGGATTGCATCGCTGAGGCCCAGCCTTTGATTGATGCGGCCAAAGCCGCAGCAACGGCACAATCACCTGCCGCTGCAAAGACACCTTAGTTTTCAATTGCAATGTAGCGGGCCTGTTTTGGGTTTCCTCCCCCGGGGCAGGCCCGTGCCCATTTCTACCCGCCCATTCTGAAATCTTCTTAACCTTGCATAGCGCGGACTCGCGCAATGCCGGAACTTGATGCTAGCCTGAGCGCATGGCTGATCAAGACATCATCTTACGGCTGTTGCTCGCGCTGATCTTGGGCGGCGCCATTGGCCTTGAGCGGCGTTGGCGCGGGCACGAGGCAGGGCCCCACACGAATGCGCTGGTGGCCGCGGGTGCAGCACTTTTCATCATATCCGGGTTGGAGATGGGCGGCGACGCAGGCCAGCGCGTGTTGGCGCAAGTCGCCACTGGTATCGGCTTTCTGGCTGGCGGGGTGATCCTGCGTGATGGCCTGCACGTGCGCGGCCTCAACACGGCGGGCACTGTGTGGTGCGTGGCGGTGCTCGGCTGCCTTGTCGGACTCGGGCGCATGATTCTGGCCTTTGAGGCCACCGTTCTTATCATCATCGCCAACAGCATTTTTCATTTCATCGAACATAATGTCAAACGCCTGGACGACGGCGAAGGTGATGAAGTCACAATATCCAAAGGAAAGAAAAGCCCATGACTGTGCAGAGTGTTGCGGTGACGCTGCTCCGGCCCACACAAATCGCGGTGGGATATAAATTGGTGAAAGCCAAGCGCAAGGGCCTGCGCGCGCGTGAGCGCAAGCCGCAGGAGCTGGTGGATTTCATTCTTGAAAATCCAATCCGCGTTGTGGCCGGGCCTGCCAAGTTGCTTTACGTGGTTGATCATCACCATCTCGCCCATGCGCTGCTTGATGAAGGATTTGATACTGCACCTGTTGAAATTATTGGCGATCTCTCCAATGCCGCCATGCCGGAATTCTGGAAGCAGATGGAAGGCAAAAGTTGGCTCCACCCCTTTGATGGCAAGGGTCGCAAGCGGCCCTTGCGGGATATTCCGAAGAAAGTGCGCGATCTGGAGGATGACCCTTATCGCAGCCTGGCGGGTTTTGTTCGGATGGAAGGTGGATTCCAAAAGACGACAATACCTTATGCCGAATTTGTGTGGGCAGATTATTATCGCAAGCAGATTCCCCTGAAGTTGTTGAAAAAGAATTTTGAAAAGGCTCTGCAATGGGCCAGGCGCCTTGCCAGCACACCGGAGGTTTCAAACCTTCCCGGCTATGTGACAAAGTCTGCCGAGAAAAAGGAAAAGAAGAAGAACGACGATCAGTGATTCAATCTTCTTCCCTCTCCCCTTGCGGGAGAGGGTGGCGCTCACGAAGTGGGTGACGGGTGAGGGGTTGCTCCGCATTCAACTTTTTGTGTTCGCAGCGACCCCTCATCCGTCTCGCGCCGAAGGCGGCGCGATCCACCTTCTCCCGCAGGGGGAGAAGGATGAAGTGCTGCCATATGCGATAGTCCCGCCCCGCAAGGGGTGAGTTAAAATTGCAGCGTCCATTTGACTGGATCACCCTTTGAGAAATTTCTCGCAAAGATCTGCCGTCTGCGTTGCGAAAACGGGTTTCACTTCCCGGGCCAAGTCAATTTCGCTATGGCTGCCAAGCCAAGCGGTCAGCAAAAGCCTGCGGAACATGACGAAGGTTTTAATCTCTTCTTCGTCGGCCGCGGCGAGTGGGCGCAAGGCGCGGTAACCTTTTACCCAGCTCTCAATCAATTCCGGCATGTGCCGCTCATGCTCATGGAATGAAACCATCGTGGCAGCGTCATACATCAGCCAGCCGAAGCCCGAGTCATCAAAATCAATGACCTTGATTGTGTCGCCTTCCGTGAGGAGGTTGGCAAGGCGCAAATCACCGTGGATCAGGTTGAAACGGTTCGGTGCCTCACCATAGGCTTGCAGGCGCCTTTCAATCTGGCCTACCGTGCGTGCAAAAAGCGGCACCATTTGAGGCATGACGCCCAGACCTTTTCGCCAATCGCCCCAGCGCATTTCAGTGCCGAGGGCTGCGGCAAAATCCCAGCGCGGGCGGGTGAAACCGGCTGGGCGCTGCCAGCCTTCGACGTGATTGTGCAGTCGTGCTGCTATGCTGCCAAGAGCCTCCGCAAGACCGAGGAGATTGTCATTGATCAAGGGCTCGCGGCCTTCCTGCCATTCAAACAACACGCCTTCGCGCGCACCCAGGCTTTGCAGGTGCTTGCCATTGCGCCCCAATAGGGGCTTTGCGGCCCGGATGATTTTCCCTTCATGCAGCGCATCAAGCCAGGCCATTTCAGATTCAATTTCGGCATGGGTGTGATAGCCTGGCCGGTTGAGGCG
>JAYTIG010000120.1:0-2158 GCA_043731995.1 Hyphomicrobiales bacterium | reverse complement strand
CGCGAACTTGCCGACGCTGAGCAAGTGGCCCACTGACCAAAGTGCAATGCCGATGGAAAACGGATTCTGCAACCAGAGCCTGACGTGGCTCTTGCCTTGGCCTGCCGCGATCAGGATCATGCCCAAAGTTGCCATGCCCATGGTGGCGTGGCGCATGGTGCCTGCTGGCGCAAATAGCATTTCGCCAGAGGTGCGCGTTGTCCAATATGCATAGACCATTGCGATCACACCGATCAGGCTCACCAGCGAGAATACACCTTTGTAAGCTCCCTCGCCAAAGCGGGCCATCAACCTGTCCCTCACCGCGGGGAACAGCGATGCGAATAGGTGTGGCAGGGCAAATGCCAAAATGCCGCAAATGAGAATCACAATTAAAGGCCTCCTCGTTTTGTCTGTATTATTCCTATACTTGAATCGGATGCCATGTTAAATCACCGCGTCCTTTGACGGGCGAAGGGGATCAGTTCAAATCCGGAGGCTTATTGATGAAACCGACACTTATTCTCGTTGGCGCTGACAAAGGCGGCGTTGGCAAAACCACTCTTTCGCGTGGCTTGCTCGACTATTTCGCCCGCAAAAACGTTCTCACCCGCGCCTTCGACACGGAAAATCCGCGCGGCAGCTTGCGGCGGTTTTATCCCAACATCACGGAAGTGATTGATCTGGCCAACGTGGCCCATCAGATGAAAGTTCTCGACACAATGGAAACGGCGAATGTGCCGGTGACCATTGTGGACCTCAAGGCTGGAAACCTGTCTTACGCCTTGGACCTGTTTGAACGCATTGGCGTTCTGGAAGCCGGACGCAACGGCTTGTTCAACCTGGGCCTGGTGCATGTGGTTGGCCCTTCCATTGCCTCGCTGGATGAGATTGGTGAAATCGCCAAATACCTGCAGGGCGTGCATTACATTCTGGCGCGCAATTCCATCAATGAGACCAATTTCTTTGAATGGGATGAAGCCACGCACCGCAAATACTTTGCCGCCATTCCCAAGGCGCAGGAAATCAACATCCCCAAGCTGAATGAGATGGCCTATGAGCAGGTTGATCTTTCTGGCGTAACCTTCAAGGATTTTATCGACAATCGCTCCGCCGATGGTGCGAATGGCAAGTTCTCCTTTGTGCTGCGTGGCTATGTGCGCAAGTGGTGCAACGAGATTGATGCCGAAATGGCGCATGTGCAACTTCTCCAAGAGATCATTTCAGGCGGCCGCAGCAGCAGCAGCGCTGCCGCTTGACGCCTGAACGCCCGTGGCCAGCGCGCCTACGGTCTACATCGTCGCCTCTGACCAGAGCCGCAACGGCAAGACATTGCTGGCGCGGCTTCTGGCAGACTACTTGCTGCTGGATGGCAAGGACCCCTTCCTGATCGACACTGATGCACCGGAAGGGCCCCTGCGGCATTTCTTTCCGGGCCGCACGGCGCTGGCCGATTTTGAAAAGATCCAGGGCCGCATGAAAGCATTTGACACCATCCTCGCGGCACCCGGCCGCGATTATGTGGTGGACTTGCCCCAGCGGCACATGCTGGAGTTTTTCATTGCGGTGCGTGAGCTGGATTTCTTTGCTGCGGCCAAGGCGGCTGGCTTTCGCGTCATTGTGTTTTTCATTGTCGATAGGGCTACGTCATCTTTGCGCGCGGCCAGGGATGTTTACGGCGAAAAAGGCATTGATCTTTTCGTGGCCGTCAAAAATGAATATGTGGGCAGCGCCTGGCCACCGGGCGAAGGCGCGCTGGTCATCCCCATTCTGCCGCGCGATGTGGCGCTGGCCATTTCGGAAAGGCGGTTTTCGCTGCGCAATTTCGTGCTGGGTGATGACCAAGGGCTTGAGAACGATCAACGGCTGGCGCTGAACAGTTTCATGTTTGCCGTGCTCGGCAGCCTCAACAGCCTTGATACGGAAATTTCACTTGCGGCGCTTCGGCATGGCGGCTGAATCTGCGCGAAGCTGAAATACCGCAACGCCGTGGGCCGGGCAGCCGTGGCCCTCATCAGAAGCGAAAATGCGTTGCCAGCTCTTTCCCTTTTCAGGCTTCAGAGGCAGCGGCACTTCATCGTCGTTGGTGTTAAACATGAGCGCAATCTTCTCGCCATTGGCGGAGACAAGTTTGAGCCCGAGCAGGAAATTCTCATTGCGGTTCCATGGCATCGCACCG
>JAYTIG010000119.1:0-2160 GCA_043731995.1 Hyphomicrobiales bacterium | reverse complement strand
GCCTTGCCGCTCAGTGCTTCTACACCAAAGAGTTCTTCTTCCATGCGCTCAGGCGCCATGGCTGCTGCCGCCAACACGACAAAGGCACGTTCTGCCCGTTGCGACGCGCTGTGCAGCAACCGCGCCACAAGTTCCTTGCCTGCACCCATTGGACCCGTAATCAAAACACGACTGTTCGACGGGGCAATCTTTTTCAACATCGCCCGCAGTTGCCGCATGGCCTGGGACTGGCCCAGCAATTCAGCATCCAACCCCGAGCGACCTTTTAGTTCCTCATTCTCCCGGCGCAACCGCGTGGTTTCCAAAGCACGATTGACGACGAGCAGCAGCCTATCCGCGTTAAACGGCTTCTCGACATATTCATAGGCGCCACGCTTGATGGCGGCGACCGCCGTTTCAATGTTTCCGTGACCAGAAATGATCACAACCGGCAAGGCGGGATGGAGCTGCTTGATTTCGAGCAGCAGGTCGAGCCCATCAAGCTTTGAGCCCTGCAACCAGATGTCCAGAATCACCATTGAGGGTTTGCGCTGATTGATTTCGGCAAGTGCCGCATCAGAGTTATGGGCCAGGCGGGTTTCAAAGCCTTCATCCTGCAAGATGCCAGCAACCAACTCCCGGATGTCGGCCTCATCGTCGATGATCAAAATATCGGCAGCCATCAGGCCATCTCCTCAGCAGCTTCCAGCTGCGGTGCGAATTCAAGCGTTACCATCGCGCCCTGCCCATTTGGCGCATCTGTCAGCGCCAGTCGGCCACCATGCTCTTCCATAATGCGTTTGACGATGGCAAGGCCAAGGCCTGTGCCCTTTTCGCGCGTGGTCATGTAAGGTTCGGCCAAACGGTTTCTGTTTTCAACAGGCAGGCCAACACCATTGTCGATGACGCGCAGAATTGGGTTGGCACCAGCCAAACCTGTTTCAATCACCACACGCCCGCGCGCCGAATGTTCGGTCCTTGCTTCCACCGCTTCCCGGGCATTCTTGACCAGATTGGTAACGGCCTGCGTAATCAAGCGCCGGTCGAACGGGAATACCAACGACGGCTCGTGCAGCTTCAATTCGATGTCGATGTCCGAAGCCGATACGCGCTGCAGCACAGTCGCCTCGCGCACCAAGTCATTCAGGTTGTTCATTTCGGGAACTGCCGAAGGCATGCGGGCAAAAGACGAGAATTCATCCACAATACGCCCCAGATCGCCAACTTGCCGGATGATGGTATCGGTGCATTGTTCAAACACATGCTTGTCAGACTTGATTTCTTTGAGATACTTGCGCTTCAGCCGCTCGGCGGAAAGCTGGATTGGCGTTAGTGGATTTTTAATTTCGTGGGCAATGCGCCTTGCGATGTCAGACCAGGCGGAATTGCGCTGCGCTGATACCAACTGCGTTATGTCGTCAAATGTCAGAACGTGCCCATGGGCCATGTCGCTGCCAATTTCCGTGGTGATGCGCACAATAAAGCTCAGGTCATGCCCTTTCACTTTGAGATCAATCTGGCCATCGGCTGAACCAGTCGGACGGCCGAGAGCCAAATGATAAAGTTCTGCAAAGGCAGGCAACGCCTCATCAATCGGTTGCCCCATCAGTTCGGTATCACTTGCACCCAAGTGGGCCAATGCAGAGCGGTTAATGAGCGTGATCTTGTGATCCGGTCCGATGCCAACCACGCCTGCCGAAACACCTTCCAGCATGGCCTCAGTAAAGCGGCGGCGCTCATCAAGCTGCACATTCGTGTGCATGAGCTCATCACGGCTCTGGGCAATTTGGTCAGTCATGAAATTGAAAGTCTGGGACAGGCGCTGCAAATCTCCCGGACCCTCGATCACTGTCACCTTGGCGTTGAAATCGCCTCGGGCCACATCGCGGGACGCATTGAGCAACCGCACGATGGGTTGCACGAGGCGATCGGAAAACCACATTCCAGCCCAGATGGCGGCCAACAGAAAAATCAGCGCCACCAACGCGTATACGAGGGCGAAAGTCAGCTGCACGCCCACGCGCTGCTGTTGCAGGAGGTCATATTCGGCTTTTGCATCCCGGGTCTTGGTGAGTTGATCAATAACGGTGGGAGAAATGAGACGATAAATATAAATGTAATCGCCCGGGTAGCCTTGCAGTTTCATCAGCGCACGGATCAAATTTCCGCCCCTGCCCGGCG
>JAYTIG010000118.1:0-5827 GCA_043731995.1 Hyphomicrobiales bacterium | reverse complement strand
CAGGGCAAGCATTGCCAAATCGTCACCTCACCTGCAGCGCTGGAGCGGGGTGCTTCCACAGGCGATCTTTTGGTGATGGACCTGAACCAGCCGCTGATTGATGCCATGGGCATCTATTCGAGCTTACGGCGCTTCCATGATATGCCGCCAACAGCCATTCTTGCGCCAGCCTTTGCTGGTGCCGCGGAACAGGCGTTGCGTGACATGCGGGTGACTGGGATTTTGAACAAGCCATTTGACCCGGTTGCTATTCTTTCCCATCTCGAAAGCGTTGCCGCCTGAGGCAATGAGGAGACAATCCATGACACGTCCACTTCGCATTCTTGTTGTTGATGACGATCCGGAAAATGCTGCAGCCTTGGCCGAGCTCTTTGAGTCCGACAATCACCGCGTGATCATTGCCTATAATGGCCAGCAGGCGATTGATGCCTATGCCGCGCAGGATTTTGATCTGGGCTTCTTTGATATGATGATGCCGGTGAAGAACGGTGTGGAGAGTTTTCTGGAAATCCGTCAATTGCGCCCAGACGCCAAGGTTTATTTCCTGACCGGCTTTTCAGAGAGCAAATTGATTGAGGCTGCCTGCCGCAATGGCGCCATGGGCGTATTTGGCAAACCGGCAGACCCAGCCAAAATCCTTGATGCCGTGGATAAGGAAGCGGCGTAGGTGAGCGAATAGAGAAGAACCAAAAGAATTCCTTCCCTATTCGCTTAAACTCAGGCCATTGCCTTTTGCAGGTTCTTATCCACCGCATCGATGAAGCCTTCGGTGGTGAGCCAATTCTGATCGGGGCCGACGAGAACCGCCAAGTCCTTCGTCATCTTGCCTTGTTCGATGGTTTGCACTGTGACCTTCTCAAGAGTCTCAGCAAATTTCATCAGCAAGGTATTGCTGTCAAGTTTGGCGCGATGCTTGAGACCGCCTGTCCAGGCAAAAATGGATGCGGTGGAATTCGTCGACGTGGCCTTGCCTTCCTGATGCAGGCGGTAATGGCGCGTCACAGTGCCATGGGCGGCTTCGGATTCCACGATCTTGCCATCGGGCGTCATCAACACTGATGTCATCAGGCCGAGAGAGCCATAACCTTGGGCCACGAGGTCCGACTGCACGTCACCATCATAGTTTTTACAGGCCCAGACGTAGCCGCCTGTCCATTTCATTGCAGAAGCCACCATGTCATCGATCAGGCGGTGTTCATATGTGATGCCCGCCTTCACGTACTGGTCTTTGAATTCGTTCTGATAGACCTCTTCGAAAATATCCTTGAAGCGGCCATCATAGGCCTTGAGAATGGTGTTCTTGGTTGAGAGATAAACCGGATAGTTGCGGTTGAGGCCATAGTTCAGCGAAGCGCGGGCGAATTCGACGATCGATTCATCGAGGTTGTACATGCCCATGGCCACACCGGCGCCGGGGCTTTTGAACACTTCCTTCTCGATCACCTTGCCGTCTTCGCCCACAAACTTCATGGTCAGCGTGCCCTTGCCGGGAAAGGTGAAATCAGTGGCGCGGTATTGATCGCCGTAGGCATGGCGGCCGATGATGATGGGCCGTGTCCAGCTTGGCACCAGGCGTGGCACGTTGCGGCAAATGATGGGCTCACGGAAGATCACGCCACCCAAGATGTTGCGAATTGTGCCGTTGGGCGATTTCCACATTTGCTTGAGGTTGAATTCCTTCACGCGGCCTTCATCGGGCGTGATGGTGGCGCATTTCACACCAACGCCATATTTCTTGATGGCATTGGCCGAGTCCACCGTTACCTTGTCTTCGGTGGCGTCGCGGTTTTCAACCGACAGGTCATAGTAGTGCAGGTCAATGTCGAGATAGGGCAGGATGAGTTTCGTCTTGATCAAGTCCCAGATGATGCGCGTCATCTCATCGCCGTCGAGTTCCACAACGGGGTTGGCAACCTTGATCTTGTCCATGGAATAGCCCTTGCTTAGGTTCGGTGTGCACGGGCTATAGCAGGCCGAATTTTGGCGTGCAAACTTGCTTTGTTACCCACACCAACTTCGTTGCCGCAGGCGCAACCCGGTATTTTCGATTTGTCACTTGCCAGACACAGAGCCCTCACATAGGCAGGCAGATGACCGATTTGTAGGCAGGCCGGGTAATGCAAGATTCAGCCACAGAAAAACACACGGCAAAGCCCGGTGCCATGCGGGACTGGCTGGGCAAGCTTGGCCCTGGCGTAATTGCTGGCGCGGCTGATGATGACCCTTCAGGCATTGCCACTTATTCCATCGCTGGGGCGCAATTTGGCACCCAACTGTTGTGGACGGCCTGGTTCACCTGGCCGCTGATGGCCTTTGTGCAAATGATGTGTGCCCGCATTGGCATGGTGACGGGCACGGGGTTGGCCGGGGCCCTGCGCCACAAGTTTCCCAAACCGGTTTTGGTGGCGGCCTGCTTTGCGCTTCTGGCTGCCAACAGCATCAATGTGGGGGCTGACCTTGCGGGCATGGCCGATGCGGCAGAGCTGCTCACGGGCGTGAGTTCACACCTGTTCGTGGTGCTGTTAGGGCTTGGCATTGCCTGGGCTGTGATCCGCTATCGCTATCACCAGATTGCCAATGTATTGAAATGGCTGGCGCTGGTGCTTGCGGCCTATGTGGTCACGGCTTTCCTGATCAAGCCGGATTGGGGGCTGGTGCTATCTTCCTTTGCCCATGTCTCCATACCGGCCAAGGGTGGTTTGGCCATGGTGGTTGCCATCTTCGGCACGACCATCAGCCCCTATCTGTTTTTTTGGCAGGCTGCACAAGAGGTGGAAGAAGAAAAATCCATGGGCCGGCGCATGCAGAAAAGCCGGGTGGGCGCCACGAGCAAGGAAATCTCCGACCGCGTGTTCGATGTGGGTGTGGGAACCTTGTTTTCAAATGTTGTGATGTTCTTCGTCATCGTGTGCACGGCGTTGACCTTGCATGCCCATGGCATGACCGAGATTTCCACCTCGCGCGAGGTGGCCGAGGCGCTGCGGCCATTGGCGGGGGATGCCGCGATGCTGCTTTATACAATCGGCATTGTGGGCGTTGGCCTTCTGGCCATCCCCACCCTCACGGGTTCAGCTGCCTATGCTTTTTCCGAAACTTTCCGCTGGCGGCACGGGCTGGATGAAAAATGGTGGCAGGCACGGGCCTTTTACGGCGTGATTGCCTTTTCCACCGTCGTTGGGATAGCCATGGACTTCATTGGCATCAACCCTGTTTCGGCCCTTTTTTGGACGGCGGTGATCAATGGCGCGCTGGCGCCTTTCCTGCTGATCGGCATTCTCGCGGTAGCACGCGACAAGAAGATCATGCATGGCCAGCCCAGTTCGCTTTTGAGCCAGGGCGTGGTGGGGCTGACCATTGTCGTCATGTTTGCTGCTGCCATCGGCACTTTCATCCTGTGAGGCTTTGACAGTGCAGGCGGCGCGTGGCAGGGCAAGGGCATGAAACCTGCCTCGCTTTCGGCCAATGCTTTTCAATCACCGGCCTTTACCCGCTATTTCTTCAGCCGCATTGGACATCACTTCGCCATGCAGATCATGACCACGGCGATCACCTGGCAGGTTTGGGAGATCACCCGTGACGCCAAGGACTTGGCCTATATCGGGCTTGCTGTATTCATTCCGGTTTTGCTGCTGGTGGTACCGGCAGGTCTTGCTGCAGATCGGTTTGACCGCAAGCTGATCCTGGCTTGCTGCATGGGGCTGGAAGGCGCTGCCGCACTGGGCCTTTTGGCCTTTTCGTTGGGGGCCCACACGCAGGTGTGGCCGGTGTTTATCTGGCTGGCAGTCATTGGTACGGCTTCGGCCTTTGGCAACCCGGCAGCGTCATCACTGGTGCCCAACATGTTGAGCGGCAACGCATTGGCGCATGGCATATCGGTCAACACCATGAGTTGGCAATCGGCTTCCATTGTGGGACCAGCCCTTGGCGGCCTGTTGTTACTGGTCAACTCCATCTTCACCTATTCTGTGGCACTGGCTTTGTTGGCAGGCGCTTGCTTTGCAGTTTTGACCATGGGGTTTGTGGAACAGACCCATCACCACAACCCGGATGCCGGGTTTGGCGCGGTTATTGCGGGCTTCAAATTCCTCCTGCAGGAACCCATTGTTCTGGGTGCCATCTCGCTGGACATGTTTGCGGTGCTTCTGGGCGGGGCGGTGGCCCTCATGCCGATCTATGCCAGCGACATTCTGCATCTCGGGGCTTTCGGCAATGGGTTATTGCGCGCGGCACCGGGGGTGGGGGCTATTGTGGTGGGCTTGTGGCTGGCGAAATTCGGCATCAAGGACAGGGCAGGCTGGGTGTTGTTTGCAGCGGTGGCTTTGTCTGGCCTTTCCATTTTGGTTTTCGGCTATTCCGTTACGCCGTGGATCTCTATTGTGGCGCTGGCGCTTTATGGCGCCTTTGACATGATCAGCGTTTATGTGCGTGAAATTCTGATGCAGCTGTGGATTCCTGACCGTGTGCGCGGCCGGGTGAACGCCGTGAACAATGTGTTCATCGGCGCATCCAACCAATTGGGTGAAGCGCGAGCCGGTTTTGCCGCAGCCTTGCTGGGGGCCGTTCCCGCCGTGGTGATTGGCGGAATTGGCACGATTGCCATTGCGGGAGTTTGGGCGAAGGTGTTTCCCAAATTGCGGGATGCGCGCAGTTTGACCACCAAGGATTGAGCCTGATGAGCAAAGAATCTGCGCGGCAATTTTCTGATGGGCAGGCCTATGAACGCCTGATGGGGCGCTGGAGCCGCAAGGTTGGCGTGCAATTTCTGGATTGGTGCAAAGTGCCTGCGCGAAAGGCTTGGCTGGATGTGGGTTGCGGCAATGGGGCCTTTACCGAGGAAATTCTAGCCAAGGCAAATCCCTCCCACGTCACCGGCATTGATCCCGCCCCGGCACAGATTGAGTTCGCCCGCAAACGACTCGGTGGCAAGGCGACATTCCAACTTGGTGATGCCCAGAGCCTGCCATTTGCCGATGGCACGTTTGATGTTGCCTGCATGGCGCTGGTGATTGCCTTTGTGCCAGACCCAGCCAAAGGTGTGGCCGAGATGAAGCGCGTAACGCGCAGAGGCGGGATGGTCGCCACTTATATGTGGGATTTGCCAAATGGTGGCGTGCCCACTTCGCCCTTCTTTGCGGCGTTGAAGGACATGGGCCTTCCAGCGCCCATGCCACCGCAGGCCGAGGCCTCAAAGCAGGAAGCGCTGATTGGCTTATGGCGCAGTGCCGGTTTGCGCGACATCGAAACAACAGTGCTGCGCATCACGGTGGAGCATCCAAATTTTGAGGCATTCTGGGAGGCCAATACCCTGCCTGTTGGGCCGCAGGCTGACCGTATGCGCCAATTGGATGCCAGCGCCCGCGAAGCTTTGAAGCAGCGCCTGAAAGCAACTTTCCGCACCATGGATGATGGCAGCATCAAGTTTGAATCATTCGCCAACGCCGTGAAGGGTGTTGTTTGATCGCACGCTGATCAGGCCGCCTGTGCCTTTGGCTTGGGGCTGGCCATGCGGGCAGCAAACATGAAAACCACAAGGGTTGTCAGGAAGGCGGCCAGCATCAATTGTGATGGCCTGTCGCTATAGCCCATCAAGGCCTTGAGAAAAGTTCCGGGCAAGCCGCTTTCCGGCAAAATGGAAGACCAATCCCACATGTCATTGGCCAATACTTGCACTGTTCCCGCGGCTTGCAGAAAATGGGCCGCCTGTGCCGCCATGCCAGAGGCGAGCAGGGTGATGAGGCCGGTGGTGACGGAAAACACCCAGCGCATGGGAATGTGCACGATGCCTTTATAGGTGACGTATGAAACAAGCCCGCCGAGGACGACGCCC
>JAYTIG010000117.1:0-2170 GCA_043731995.1 Hyphomicrobiales bacterium | reverse complement strand
CTATTATTTACAGCCGATTCAATTGCTTAGCGCAATGAAATGGCGGAAAGAGAGGGATTCGAACCCTCGGTAGGCTTTCACCTACACACGCGTTCCAGGCGTGCGCCTTAAACCACTCGGCCATCTTTCCGCGAACGGTTTGAGGCCCTAGCTGATTGTGGAAGCCTGTTCAAGCATTTGTGACATGCAAATTGTCCTTCATCATCCCATGTTGGCGGCATAAGATAGAGAAAGGAGAACTCAGATGCTCTTCACCACACGTAAAACCAGCCTCGTTGCCGCTGAAAACGCCCTGCAAGGCAGGTCAACCGCCATTCCCACGGCGGAAAATCATTTCGTCAATGGTCGCCCGTTAAAGGGTCCATATCCCGCAGGTGCGGAAACGATCATTTTTGCCTTGGGCTGCTATTGGGGCGCGGAACGCAAGTTCTGGAGCATTCCCGGTGTCTGGGTCACAGCCGTTGGCAATGCGGGCGGCTTCACCGCTAATCCCACCTATGAGGAAGTTTGCTCGGGCCAGACTGGCCATGCGGAATCGGTGCTGGTGGTATTTGATCCCAAGCAGGTGTCAGTTGAAACGCTCGTAAAGGCCTTCTTTGAAGCCCACGACCCGACACAAGGCATGCGCCAGGGCAATGATATGGGCACGCAATACCGTTCCGCGATCTATTGGGCCAATCCGGCCCATGAAAAACTGATCCGCGAAACAACCAAGGTCTATGGCAGAGCCCTCGCTGCCAAAGGCTATGGCCCGATCACAACGGAGTTGGCACCTGCAGGCACGTTCTATTTTGCGGAAGCCTATCATCAGCAATATCTGGCCAAGAATCCGAATGGCTATTGCGGGTTGGGCGGCACTGGCGTGTCCTGCCCCATCGGCCTGCGCGTTTAGGTAGCATACAGCATGACAAAGGGGGCGGATCAATCACCAGCTGAAACCCAAGAGCGGCTGGAACGATTGGCCCGCCTTATTCGCAGCGCTGGCCATGCCCATGGCCTGATCCCGGCGCAATGGGACGTGCTGCGTTATCTTTCCCGCGCCAACAGTTTTTCCAATTCACCCGTGGCCACCGCGCAATATCTCGGCGCTACAAAGGGCACGATCTCGCAAACCATCATGGCCCTGGCAAAAAAGGGTTTGGTGGAAAGTGAGGCGCGCAGTGGAGACCAGCGCTCGGTTGCTCTGCACCTTAGCGCCAAGGGCAGGGAAACCCTCGCCCAGGATCCTTTGGCCGCCTTGGCGAGAGATATTGCAGACTTGGGTGGCAAAACCCAGCGCCGTTTCGCCAAAGCGGTAGGGGAACTGCTTCTGGCCGAAACTGCGCGACAACAACACGCATCATTCGGCACATGTGGGCCATGCCGCCACCTGCTTCATTCTAAGCCGCCAGCCTGCACCAGCTTTGGTGCAGCGCTTGATGAAAGCAAGCTGCAACTGCTCTGCCACCGGTTCAAACCGATCAAAAAGTCCAAGGCAAAATAGAAACGCCCGCCGGAATTTGTTCTGGCGGGCGTTGAACTCGGATTTGCGGCTCGCTTATGAGGTGCACAAAGTTGCACTGCCGGACGCAGTCACGCAATCCAGTGTGGTAGAACTGCGTGGCCGTGACGTGATCTGCTGGCTCAGCAGAAAGCTGGTGGAGCCCAAAAGGTTCGTGCCAAGAAATGTGGCGATGAACGGCGTGTAGTTCATGCACGTCACCGAAACCACAAGATCATTGCTGGCTGACATCATGCCAGAAAAATTGGTGGTATCAGGCACGGGGCAAACCGGTGTGCTGCCGTTGGTGGCCTTCCAGCGCTGCGTTACGGCCGCACCGTTGAGGCGGTAGCCATAAACATCAACATGCACATCCGCCGCACCTGTGGGCTGCATGATCATCGACACTGAGTTGAAAATATCAGTGATCGAGCTGCGCACGATGGTGGATGATGATTGCGCCACGGTATCGCTGACCGTGGCCGAGGTTGAAGTGATCTTGCGGTTGAAAGTGATCAGTGCCGTGAGATCTTGCAAACTGAAATAAAGCAGGAACAGGAAGGGCATGATGAAGGCCGCTTCGATCGCAGAGTTGCCTTTTTCGGATTTCAGAAAATTCTTTTTCATTTTGCGTGTTCCATCAGCAAGCTGCGGCACCAGAGGCCGGGAATGGCTCATTCTGGAAGATGG
>JAYTIG010000116.1:0-2178 GCA_043731995.1 Hyphomicrobiales bacterium | reverse complement strand
CGTGCCTCTTGGCATGGGAGAAGGTGCCGAGAGGCGGATGAGGGCTCTTTGCCGCAGACTTAGCGCTTTGTCGGGAAATCCACCGAAATCAAAATCCTTTCCTCCCCCAACGTCGTCTTCGTGGGCTTGCAAGACTTGTTGGGGGGTGGGAAGTTTTGACCCAAGGGTGGAGTATGGCCAGATATAGGCCATCCAGCGTACGGTGTCAAGAGTTATTTTCTATTATAGGAATTATTTATTAAGCGCCCAGATGCCGAAATTCCTTCAGGACTTCGACATAGACTTCGCGCTTGAAGGGAATGATGAGATCGAGAAGCTCATCCATTTGCGCCCAGCGCCATTCATCGAATTCCTGCTTGTGGCCGGGCACCTTGAGCGTGATTTCGCTTTCTGCGCCCTCAAGGCGCAAGGCGAACCACTTCTGTTTTTGCCCGCGGTATTTGCCATTCCATGATTTGCCGATGAGATGTTCCGGCAGGTCGTATTTGTGCCAGCCTTCCGATTCCGCGATCAGGCGGGCAGAGGTCACTCCGGTTTCCTCGTAAAGTTCGCGTTTGGCAGCGGCTTGCAAATCCTCGCCGTCATCAACACCGCCTTGTGGCATCTGCCACCATTTGCCGACGCCATCATCATTCTGTTTTTCAAAGCGGCGGCCAATCCACACAAGGCCCTTGGCGTTGAGCAGCATGATGCCCACGCAAGGCCGATAGGCCGTGATCTCTGGATGTTTCATAATCAGCCCGTTTTGCCTTTGAAGGCGGCGGTGGCCGGAACGATCAGCACGCCGCGCGATTGCGCTTCACGGGCCCAATCCCTCAAGGTGTCGATCGTCACCTCAAGGCCTGAGCCTGTGCCAATGGCAATCTCGCCGTTGCGGGCCTGATCTTCAAGGGCATTCAATGCCGCAATGATGGACCCCGCATCCGGGTTCTGATCAATCACGCCATTGCCATGGCGCACCGATATATTCATGCTGCTGGCCACTTGATCTGTGGCGGAGAGTGGCAATGAACCATCCTCCATGAAATTGAGACCGCGCTTTTTCAATTCTGCCAGCAAGGGCTTGATGGCATTGGGCGCAGACAGGAAACGCCCGCCCATATAGTTGATCACACCGGCATATCCGGTGAAGCGACTCATGTGCCAATAGAGACTGTCTTGATTGGCCGCAGCATCGGCATCAGCGAGAAGCGTTTTGGGGCCGGGGTTGTTGGCTGGGTAGCCCACTGGTTCAAGTGGCAATTGCAGCAGCACTTCGTGACCCTCGTCGCGGGTCTTGTCCACTTGGGCTTGCAAATTATTGCCATAGGGCGCGAAGGCAAAAGTGATTTCGCCCGGCAAGTCAGAGATGGCGTGGCGCGTGAGCTTTTCATCAAGGCCCATACCGCCGAGCACAATGACAATCTTGGGCGCGTCAGAATGCAATGAATTCATTGATACGCTGCGGCCATAGATTTCAGATGGCTTTTTGCCATTGGCGGCAATCTTGGGCAGCGGGCCCTGGGCCCCGTCTTCCATCACCGCGGCAACGGGAGCCTTGGTGAGCGTGGGCCGTGAATTGCTGATGACAGTCACATATCTATCTAGCTTGGTGATTTTCTGGCCCGCCGGATTGGGTGCGGGGTCAGTTGCTGCTGTTTCCACATTGGCCGGATCATCAGTGGCCACAACTTCCGGCTTGGCGCTTTCGATTTTTTCCAGCGGCGGAACCAGTTGCACAATTTGCGGCTCACCCGCAAAGGGCAGGGGTTGGCGCAGCAGCCAAATGCTGCCTGCCGCATAGGCCAAAAACAAAGCGGCAAAGGACGTGGCCAAGGGTGACGGCCTTTGTTGCCATAGCCTTTGGCCCAGGCTTCGCTTGTGCAGCGGCTGCTTCAGTTCATCGCGGCGCATGTCAGTCCAATTCGAATCGAGACCCAATTTGAGGGGCCAAGCGTTAACGATGCATTAACTATGGGGGCAAGTGCAAAAGCCTTTCCGTTTGAGCTTCCAGAACCTATAGGTACGCCAAATAGGAGAGCGGCATGGGCGAAAGACTGAAAGGCAAAGTGGCACTTGTCACATCTGCGGGCCAAGGCATTGGCCGGGCCACGGCGCTGGCCATGGCGCGCGAAGGGGCAAAAGTCTGGGCCACGGATTTGAAGGCCGACCTCTTGCAAAACCTTCCCGCTGAACATG
>JAYTIG010000115.1:0-2181 GCA_043731995.1 Hyphomicrobiales bacterium | reverse complement strand
CGTTGAACACGTGGCCCAAATGGCTGTCGCCGTGAGTGGAGCGCACTTCCACGCGCACCATGCCGTGAGACATGTCACGCAACTCGTTCACATGGGCGGGCTCAATGGGTTTGGTAAAGCTCGGCCAGCCACAGCCTGATTCATATTTGTCCGATGAGGCAAAAAGTGGCTCACCTGAAACGATGTCGACATAGATGCCTTCATCCTTGTTGTCGACATATTCGCCCGTCCATGGGCGCTCGGTGCCGCTGTGTTGGGTGACCTGAAATTGCTCAGGCGTGAGGGCGGCCAGGGCCTCTTTGGTTTTGGCATAGGGTTTCATGTTCAATCTTCTCCTTCTTTCGCCAGAAATAGGTCCGGCGCAGGAAACTTTCCAGCCATCATACGCAGCTGTGATCAGACGTGAAAAGACCTGACTGAAGGCTAGAGCATCGAGCGAACAAATGGGCTCACTTGTGAGCGAAAAGATGCGACAAAACAAATATCTAGAGCGCGCGGGCGAGCGGATGCGAGCATCCGCCGCTCTAGGCCGAGCGTTCCAGTTCCTTGATATTGCCGCGCGGCTTGCCGGACATTTCGGCGATCTTGCGATCCTGGTTCATGATTTCGGTTTTGGCGAAGGCTTCGAACTCAGACTTGTCGAGGCCGACCACATTGATCTTGCGGCGCGAGCTCTTTGTGCCGTCTTCGTAAATCACGTCATACATCACGAAAACATCTTCTTGCTTCTTGTCTTTTTTGGCCATGGTCACAATTCCTTTTTCGGCTCGACCTCTGGGGCCGGGCCGTCGTGAGGAACTTGCTCTTGCTTGCGCTGGGCCGAGATTTCATCACGTTTCATTTGTTTTTCACGGGCCTTGCGCTGCTTGGCCGCTTCACGGCTTCTGCGTTCCTGATTGTAATTCGGTGGAAATGCCATGGTGTGATCCTTTCTGAAGCCGATGAGCAAAGGCGAAGTGCCCAAGCGCGAATGCCGATCAGCAATCTCTCAACCCTTGCGGCGCGATGGATCGAATGAGGCGGGGTCTAGACGTCCAACTCCCGGAAGTCCAGCCCTGTCGAAATGCCTGGTTCAAGCATCCAACGCGGCACGGGCCGCGGACAGGGCTTTGTTGCCACGCGCGATGAAAACGGCCGGCTTGGCGTTTGGCACAGCCAGCGTGTCAGGCTTGTCGGCCCTGAACACACCATGCATGGCATGGAAACCCAGTGCACGATAGGCTTCGAATTGCTCCTCCCTGAAAAACTGGTCACCTGTTGTTTCATGCGGAAAGACCGGATGGCGCCTGGCATAGTCACGCACATAGTTGTTTTCATCCCCCGTCAAAGACGATTTGACATAGATGAGAATACCCTTGCCGCCATCCTGATAGGTAATCTCTCCCACGGCGCAATGTGGGCCCGTCGAGCCTTGTGCCGGGGTAAAGCCAGGAGCAGTCGCCTTGGCATGGGCTTCAGCAATGGCTTGCCAGTAGATATTGATACGGCAACCAAGGTCAATGCGTGCATAGCGCTCCAACTTGGCAAGAGCGCCGAATGTCATCTGCCCATCTGCCTCGGCATCAATTGCCAAAATCAATTTGCAGCGCCGTTTCAACAGAACATAGACACCCAGATTTTCAATGTGCCCGCCATCAGTGAGATAGAGCCATTTGTCCTTGTTGGTGAGACGCCAGAACATTTCCTTGAAGAGAAAGAACAGATTGGCCGCACTGGTTTTCACGGCGGGGTTGCGCATCCAATAACCGAGCCGCAGATTGAGCAGTGCCAGCGTTGGTGTGAGGGCACGAATCGAAGCCGAACCCATGTTGGACGAAACTGCAGCGCCCGAAATTGCCATGGCGGAAGCCAAGGTGAGGACGCGGTTATCGGCTTCCACAGCCGAAGTCAGACAATAGCCACTCAGCCGGCTGCCGCTGAAATCCTTGCTGAAGTGAAAGAAATCGGCATTGCGCTCGCGCCGGTTGGCATCGCGCGCGCCCTGGATGTTCAGGGCCGCATTGATGATGTGATAGGGAGCCTTCTGTATATCCAGCTCGGAAAGTTTCATGCCTACGGCTGATGGTGTGGCTTCATCAGTTTCGGAAGCAATGAAGGCGGCTTCCAGCCGGTCCCGATAAAGCTTGTGCAAGGAATTGGCATTGGGGCCAAGAAGAAGGGCAGCTGCCAGTAAAACGATTG
>JAYTIG010000114.1:0-5876 GCA_043731995.1 Hyphomicrobiales bacterium | reverse complement strand
GTTTGTGACGATCGCCAAAGCGGGAATCACGGCGGACGTGGTCAAGATTTCTGACGCCGGCCGCTTCCGCATCGTTGAAACCATGGCGGCTGGAAGCACTATTAGATTGTTGTTGCCTGAGCATGAGGTGGTTCCTTCCGGAAAGATAAAACTCGCCTTTGATCCTGATCACACCCAGATCTATGAAGATGGCTGGATTGCGGGAGGGTCCGGATGAGCAGCAAAATCGTAAACCAAAAAGCCTGGTTTTTAGTGGCCCCGGTCTTTCTCGTGGTCGCGTTCAATGCGCTTGTGCCATTGATGACGGTTGTGAACTTTTCGGTTCAAGAGACATTTGGCGATAATGTGTTCACCTGGGCCGGGGTGCACTGGTTTCAGGATGTGCTGCATTCGGAACGCTTTCACGCGGCACTTCTTCGTCAACTCACCTTTTCGGCCGTCGTTCTCGCCATTGAAATTCCATTGGGCCTGGCAGTGGCGCTCACCATGCCGCGCAAGGGTATTTGGGTTTCGGTGTGCTTGATCCTCATGGCCTTGCCTCTGCTCATTCCGTGGAATGTAGTGGGTTCCATGTGGAATATCATGGCGCTACCAGACATTGGATTGCTCGCCAAAATGATCAATGGCCTTGGCATTGACTATAACTACACGCGCCAACCCATGGCCGCCTGGTTTACGATTGTGTTGATGGACGTCTGGCATTGGACATCGCTTGTTGTCCTTCTTAGTTATGCCGGACTGGTCTCCATTCCGGACGCTTATTATCAGGCTGCGAAAGTGGATGGTGCCAAACCTTGGGCAGTTTTTCGCTATATTCAATTGCCCAAGCTCAAACATGTTCTCACGATTGCGGTTCTGTTACGTTTCATGGACAGTTTCATGATCTATACGGAAGTCTCCGTGTTGACTGGCGGCGGGCCCGGCAATGCCACGACATTCTTGTCGATCGACCTTGTGAAAATTGCGCTGGGGCAGTTTGACCTGGGACCAGCTGCAGCAATGTCAATCATCTACTTCCTGATTATCTTGTCCCTGTCTTGGCTGTTCTACACGTTGATGATGAAGAACGAGGAGATCTAACGCAAATGGGAAAATTCACGCGATTTGCTCCGCTTCTCTATGTGGTCTTCCTGTTGGTGCCGATCTATTGGCTGCTCAATATGTCTTTCAAGACAACCAACGAGATTCTCGGCGGCTTCACGCTCTATCCCCATCATTTCACCTTGGATAACTATGCGACCATCCTCACGGATTCATCCTGGTACAGCGGTTATATAAACTCGATCGAATATGTGGTGATCAACACCATATTCTCGGTTTCACTGGCATTGCCCGCCGCTTACGCATTTTCGCGTTACCGCTTTTTGGGCGACAAGCACTTGTTCTTCTGGCTGCTTTCAAATCGCATGGCACCACCCGCCGTCTTCGCATTGCCGGTGTTCCAGCTCTATTCCGAAGTGGGCCTATTCGATACGCCTTGGGCCGTAGCCCTGTCCCACACGTTGTTCAATATCCCGCTTGCTGTTTGGATCTTGGAAGGCTTTATGAGTGGTGTGCCCAAAGCCCTTGATGAGACGGCCTTTGTGGATGGCTATTCATACCCGCGCTTCTTCATCCGCATTTTCATTCCGACGATTGCCGCAGGCATTGGTGTTGCATGTTTCTTTTGCTTCATGTTCTCGTGGGTCGAGTTGTTGCTGGCCAAAACTTTGACATCAGTTGCCGCCAAGCCGATTGCAGCGATCATGACAAAAACCGCGAGTGCATCAGGCTATCAGTTGGGCCTTCTCGCTGCCGCGGGCTCGCTGACGCTCATTCCCGGTGCAATTGTTGTCTACTTTGTGCGCAACTATATCGCCAAGGGCTTTGCCCTTGGCCGTGTGTAGGGAGCGGGAATGGAAAACACATCAATGTTGTCCTGGATGGCATGGACTTGGCCCACAGCCGTTTTCTTTCTCGCCATATTTGCCTCGATTGCGCTGATGGGCTTTCGCGAATACAAAATGCCGGGTGGAGCACCAAGACACGGAGTCTTTGGCCTTGACACCACACGCGGCGACCGGCTGTTCATCAGTATACTTGGCAGTTGTTTCATCATGTTGGGATGGGTCGGTTTTGTCAGCGATTCAATTTGGGGCGGGCTTGTCGTATCAGCGGCCTGGGCATTTTTTGTTTTTCGTCGAGTATAAGTAAAATGCGATTGCGCCTTTGGATTGGTTGTTTTTTTCTCTGTTCATTTGCTTTGCATTCCTTGGCTGAGACTTCAACTGATCTTGCCCAGAAAGGCGAATCTGCGCTTGCAGCGCATGACGCAGCCACCGCCATGCAGAGTTTTGATAAGGCCTTGGAGCTCGATCCCAAGAATGGCTTTGCGGCGTTCGACCGCGCCAAAATGCTTCTGAAAATCAATGAGGCAACAGGCGCGATCTCCGACTTTACGGTGGCGATCATTGCTGATCCTAAGAATGCCGCGGCCTTTGATGGCCGGGGCGAAGCAAAGATGAAGCTCAAGGAGCCAGATGCCAAAGGTGCCTTTGAAGATTTCCAATCGGGCATTGATGCGGCACCGGACAAGCCTGAACCGCTTCTCGTCAGAGCTTCATACTTTGTGCAGGTTGGTAATTTGGCTGGAGCCAAGGCGGACTTGGAAAAAGCGCGCACATTGGCTGATGGCCCAACGGCCGATGCCATAGCCCAGATGCTTGCGCGGTTGAAATGACGCTGCTGTAACTCCATGATCACAAAGGCACAGACTTTCGGACTTCTCATGCCGGCGGTTCTGTTGCTGATCGCCACGGGCGTTTTTCCGTTGGGGCTGGTGTTCTACTATTCAACCCATGAAAACTTTGGCAGCCAATTCTTTTTCGTTGGCACGCAGTGGTACAGTCAGGCTTTGCTGTTATCTGATTTCCCCTCGAACGTATTGCGAAGCTTGATGTTTTCGTGTTTTGCGCTGGCCGTTGAAATGCCACTCGGCCTTTGGGTGGCACTGCGCCTGCCACGCGAGGGCAAAGTGGCCTCTGTGCTGGTGGTTCTGATGGTGCTTCCCCTGCTGATGCCCAACATTGTTGTAGGCTATCTCTTCAAAGCCTTGTCGTTGCCTGGCGTCGGATTGTACACTTGGATTGCTTCTGTGGTTGGCTTGAATCTCGACCTCACCAACATCACCTCCGCCTGGTTCTTGTTGATTTTCATGGATTGCTGGCACTGGACAAGCCTTGTTGTGCTCTTTGCCTATGCCGGGCTCAAGGCGATCCCGAATGAATATTATTTTGCGGCGTCAATTGATGGCGCTACTGCATGGGGCACCTTCCGATATGTGCAATGGCCACGCCTGAAGCTGATGTTGGGAATCGCGGCGATCTTGCGCTTCATGGACAGTTTCATGATCTATGCCGAACCGCTGGTGACGACTCACGGCGGCCCCGGAACCGCCACATCCTTCGTTTCGCGCGCCTTCTTCCAAACCAAAAAGACGCAGTTTGAACTTGGCTATGGCGCTGCTGTCAGTATGTTCAGTTTCGCGGTCGTTGTTATTTTTGCATTATTGCTTTTCAGGCTCATGATGCGTCAGGAGCAAAAGGCGTGAACAAGCGGCATTGGCCCGTGGTGCCACTCACTTATGTTGGCTTTCTGCTGATCCCGATCTATTGGTTGGTTATAATGGCATTCAAGCCCGAGTTTGAGATTGCCAAACAACTTACGCTCTGGCCACATCAGCCGACAGTTGAAAATTTTCAAACCATCTTCACTGTCCGTGATTGGTGGATGGGATACGTGCACGCCATCATTTATGTCGTCACAAATGTTCTGATTTCCGTCAGCTTTGCCATTCCAGCGGCCTATGGTTTCTCACGCGGGAATTTTCCCCTCAAAATGCCCTTGTTCTTTTCTTTCCTGTTGTTCCGTCTGGTCGCCCCAGTGATCCTGGTCGTGCCTTTCACCGAGATATTCTATGAATTGGGCCTTTTCGACACCCATATTGCGGTGGCTTTTGCGCATTGCTATTTCAACTTGCCTATTGCGGTCTGGATATTGGAGGGCGCGGTTTCTGCGATGCCGCGCGAGGTTGATGAAAGCGCCGTTGTTGATGGCTATTCTCTTCCGGGTTTTTTCATACGGATTCTCGTTCCAACGCTTGCGCCCAGCATTGCTGTGGCAGCGTTCTTTTGTTTCATGTTTTCCTGGGTTGAATATGTGTTGGCTGGTGCGCTGACGGCGGTTAACGCAAAACCGATCAACGGCATACTTTCGCGTGTTGCGGATATTGCGGAAGGTGACTACGGCATGCTGGCTGCTGTCAGTGTTTTAGGCTTTGTGCCGGGCATTGTTTTCATGTTGGGTGTTCGGCGCCATTTGGTGCAAGGCTTCTCACTTGGCCGTGTGAGGTGAACTTGAATTGTCTTGGACTGCGGTACACCGACGGGCAGGATGTCTTGTCGGGCCAACCTGCAAAGCTGATGTCACCTTCCATTGGCGCAGAGCCTCGATTTCTTGATTCATTAACACAAGAAAATTGCCGGCTTTCTGGACGTCGAGCCCGGGTTGGTTCCGGAAACCAAAGGTCAGCTCCTGGCCCGTTTGAGAAGTTCAGGAACAGCCGCAAAGAGTCCGTGAACCGTTGAATTGCGGAAGTTGTTTGTGTTCGCGTGAACGGCCGAGGTTGACCCATAAGAGACATGCAGCGATGTGCTGCGGAATACGAAACCAATCGCGCATATTGGCGAGTGGTGAGGCAACGGCTTGAACTTTTGCAACCTCGGAATGGGAAATCGCCCTTTTGCCTCTTTTCTTCTTGAATATATTCATCGAGGGAGAGTCTGGTCTGTTCAGTGATTTCGAACCGTACCGGATGCCCGGTCTTCTTCTGACGAACTGTTGCTCTATCAGTTGCGTAGCCGTTCGGAGCTACGTCTTCGACTTTGACGGCGACGACGTCGCAGCCGCGTAGCTTGCTGTCTATCGCCAGATTGAACAAGGCGAGATCGCGTTTGCGCCCTTCAAGTTGCAGCTTTGTTCGGATAATGTACGGAGGCAAGGTCAACGATGATGGTTGGATGCGGAGCGTTCGAGCTCTTTGCTAATTGAGCAAAGTTCATATTCATTACTTCAGTAAATGAAAAAAGAGCTTGGCCCGTGGGCTGGGGAGCGTGGACCAAGCTCTAATCGCACTGGAAGTAAAAAGCAGTACCATGGTTTTGAGCCGCGAATAGACGTGCGCGGCTCGCGGAACTTCAACTTACTTCATATGCTTCTTTATCCAGTCGAGCACTTTGGTTGGCGCGCCAGCTGCAACGCCGGTGCCAGTGCCAGTTGAGCCGGTCGTCCGGGTCGAGCCCGAAGTGGAGGAATCATCGGAGGTATCGTCTTCGGTGTCGTCGTGAGAAACGCTAGTGTTTGTTCCGCCGCTTGTTCCATTGTTACTTGAGGAATCATTGTCTTCGGTATGCTGGCCCTGGCCGCCGGAGCCGTTTGTGCCTGAAGAACCACCACCAGAAGAATGGCTTTCATTTTCGGCAAATGCTGGAGCAGAGATAGCCAAAACTGATGCGGCTAAGGCGATCCCGGCGAGGTGGCGCAATGCGAGACGACGAGACACGTTTGATTCGGATTTCATGGGTTTTCCTTTCTGCGAATCTAAAGAGGATTTTCCCATTTGATGTCTGACTTTCATCCACACCAACTGTCAGCTTCCCATCAGAATCGACCCTTCTGGCGCTGATTCAATAGGCTTTGGATCGAATCTGTGCCACGCAGGGACAACCAATAATCGTTGGTTTACCAGAATTAGGAGTACTTGATTGCCATGATGAAAGTATGCAGCTGGACATTCCCGATTTGGCAGCAATCGACGGCACCTGCTCTAAGTCAGGTGA
>JAYTIG010000113.1:0-2186 GCA_043731995.1 Hyphomicrobiales bacterium | reverse complement strand
GGGTTTGTGGATCTCATGCATGGGCCGTTTGAATTTTTCCAGCAAGTTCCACGCCGAGGGAAAACACAAGGAGGCCGCAACAAGTTTCCAACCATCGGCGGATTTGCGCATCAGCACCAGATCTTCCTGCACCAGCAGGCCCGCAGTGGCGATGGGCGATCGCGCGGCGTCATCAAGCTGCACGCGGTGCTTCCCGGCAATGTGCATGGTGTTGCCATCGCGCCGATACAGCGCCGGGAAATACTTCAGCACATGCGCCTGCACTGCTGCGAGAACTTCACTCTGGGCTTCGCGCGTGCCTTCATCTTCTACGAGAACTCTATCCGGCAAAGCTTTGTAAAGACTCAGCTTCTCATCGAGATATGAGGCGAGGTTTTCATCCTCTTCCAACCACTGTGACTCATCGAGTTGTGAGAGGCCAATGGTGAAAGGTTTGGTGGTGCCGTCATACGGAGTGTGGAGAGAGCTCACACACGCCGCTCCACCATCATCTTCTTGATCTCAGCAATGGCACGCGCAGGTGAGAGTCCCTTGGGGCAGGCCTTCGCGCAATTCATGATGGTGTGGCAGCGATAGAGACGGAACGGGTCTTCGAGATTATCGAGCCGTTCACCTGTGGCCTCGTCGCGTGAATCAATCAGCCAGCGATAGGCCTGCAACAAAACAGCGGGGCCAAGATAGCGGTCGCCATTCCACCAATAGCTGGGGCAGGATGTAGAGCAGCAGGCACACAGGATGCACTCATAAAGCCCATCGAGCAGGGCGCGTTCTTCCACGCTCTGCTTCCATTCGGCTTGCGGTGTGGGCGTGGTGGTTTTGAGCCAGGGTTCAATCGAGCTGTGCTGCGCGTAAAACCGCGTCATGTCCGGCACCAGGTCCTTGACCACCGGCATATGCGGCAGCGGATAGATCCGCACATCGCCCTTCACATCATCGCAGGATTTCAAACAGGCCAGCGTGTTGGCGCCATCAATATTCATGGCGCAGGACCCGCAAATGCCTTCACGGCAAGAGCGGCGGAAGGTCAACGTCGCGTCCTGCTCATTCTTGATCTTGATCAGCGCATCCAAAACCATCGGCCCGCACTCATCCATATTCACGTGGTAGGTATCAACCTGCGGGTTCTTCCCGTCATCCGGGTTCCAGCGATAAATCTTGAAAGCGCGAATGTTGGTGCCCGCCGGCATGGCATGAACCTTGCCGGGCTGGATTTTGGAATTCTGTGGGAGAGTGAATGCGACCATCTTAGTAAACCCGTGCCTTCGGCTTGATGTAGTCGATGTCTTTGCTCATCGTATAGTCATGCACCGGGCGGTAGCCGAGGGTGACTTTCTTCTTCGTCCCGTCGGTCCATGCCAGCGTGTGCTTCATCCACTTCATATCATCACGTGTTGGGAAATCCTCGCGGGCATGGGCACCGCGGCTTTCTTCGCGTGCCAATGCGCCGTCAACGGTGACGGCGGCCTGGATGATGAGATTGTCAAATTCCAGCGTTTCGATGAGATCGGAATTCCAGATGAGTGAGCGATCAGTGACAGAAATATCTTCCGCGCCCTTCCACACATCGTTAATGCGCTTGGAGCCTTGCGCCAGTGTCTCGCCGGTGCGGAACACGGCAGCATCTTCCTGCATGGCGCGCTGCATTTGTAGCCGCAGCTTCGCAGTCGATGAACTGCCCTTGGCATTGCGGAACTTTTCGAGTCGCGCCAAGGATTCATCACCCGCACCTTGCTTCAACGCAGGCTGGGCCGAACCGGCTTTGGTGAGCTCTGCACAACGCAGGCCCGCCGCGCGGCCAAACACCACAAGATCAATCAGCGAATTGGAGCCGAGGCGATTGGCACCATGGACGGAAACGCAAGCCGCCTCACCCACAGCAAACAGGCCCGGCACGGTTTTCTCCGCGTTCTTCTTGTCACCGGCCAAAGCCTCACCGTGATAATTCGTGGGGATGCCGCCCATGTTGTAATGCACTGTCGGCAAGATCGGGATCGGTTCTTTCGTCACGTCCACGCCCGCGAAAACCTTGGCCGATTCAGAAATCCCCGGCAGGCGCTCATGCAGCACCTTCGGGTCCAGATGTTCAAGATGAAGGTGAATGTGATCCTTGTTCTTGCCCACGCCACGACCTTCGCGGATTTCGATGGTGCATGAACGAGACACAACATCGCGTGAAGCCAAATCCT
>JAYTIG010000112.1:0-2190 GCA_043731995.1 Hyphomicrobiales bacterium | reverse complement strand
CGGCTAAGCATGGCCCTGCTGGGCTGGTATTACGCCCATGCACGGGTCTTGCCATGGCGCGAGGCGAAGGCGGATCCTTACCGCGTTTGGCTTTCCGAGATCATGCTGCAGCAAACCACCGTGGCGGCGGTGAAGGACTATTTCCTGAAGTTTGTGGCGAAGTGGCCGCGCGTTGAGGATCTGGCGGCGGCACCGCTGGATGACGTGCTGAAGGCTTGGGCAGGGCTGGGCTATTACGCCAGAGCGCGCAATTTGCACGCTTGCGCCAAGGTTGTGGCTGGTGAACTTGGTGGAAAATTTCCCAAAGACATGGCGGGCTTGCAAGCCCTGCCGGGCATTGGGCCCTATACGGCGGCGGCGATTGCAGCCATCGCCTTTGATGTTCCTGCCGCCGCAGTGGATGGCAATGTGGACCGTGTGGTGAGCCGGTTTTACGCCATTGAGGAGCCACTGCCCCAATCCAAGCCGCGCATCAGGCAATTGGCGCAGGCCCTTGTGCCAGAGAAGCGCGCGGGGGACTTTGCCCAAGCCATGATGGATTTGGGGGCCACCATCTGCACACCAAAATCACCGGCCTGCGAGCGTTGCCCGTGGGCGACTGAATGTGCGGGCCGCGCCAAGGGGATGGCTGCTCAGCTCCCGCGCAAAGTGGCGAAACCAAAAGTGCCAATGCGCCGTGCGCATGTCTATTGGATCGCTGACGGCAACGGGGCAGTGCTGGTGCGGCAGCGTGCAATGAAGGGCCTTCTGGCGGGCATGACGGAATTCCCGTCTTCGGATTGGCTGGAAGGCAAGGCCGCATTCACACCCCCTTTCGCGGCGGATTGGAAACGGCTGCGCGGCGTGGTGGAGCACACCTTCACTCATTTCAATTTTGAGATGACAGTTTGGGCAGCTCAGGCAAAAACGCCCGCACTGGGCGGACGCTTTGTTGATGTTGCGGCGCTTGATGATGAAGCCCTGCCCAGCGTGATGCGCAAAGTGGCCGCGCATGCACTCAAGGCAAAGTGATCTCCGCACGCTGGCCAGCCTTCACATCCACCAGCTTCTCGCCGATGAGCGTGTCGCCCTTGAAAGCCTGAACCTGATATTGGCCTTCGTTGGCGGCAATGTTGAGCTTGGGGTCGTAGGTTGTGGTGAGCCAATTGCGCTTGCCGTCCAAGCCTTCCTTGCCTTCGTTCACCACATAGCTGGTGGCACCTTCCGCATTTGCGGCGATAAAGCCTGCCTTGGAATTGATGGTGATGGCGGTTTGTTGCCCGGCCTTCACTTCAACTTCTTGTTCCGTGCGGGCGAGGCCCAAGGACACATCAATGATGTATTTGCCAGCGGGCAGGGTGAAGATGGATTTGGCATCATATTTGGTATTCAGCCATTGTGGTTTGTCCGCGCCTTCCACGGGCTTTGCCACCTCAAAGGCCATGCCCTTGTCCATGGGCGGGCCACCATCGGCAAAAACAGCCTGTGCAACCAGTTTGCCTGAACCAAAGTTGATGACTTGGTCGCGGATTTCGCCAGCCTTCACCTCGAAGAGTGTTTCAACCTTGGTATCGCCAAGGCTGAGGCGCATTAGATATTGGCCAGCGTTCAGCAAGAAGCCACGCGTGGCGCCATATTCTGTCTCCACATAGCTGCCTTCCGGCGTTACCACCTCCCAAGCCGCGCCATCGTCGGCCAGCTTGGTTTTTTCATCAATCATGGCGGAGAAATTGACGATGCCTGCGTTCAACACGGGCGAGAGATTGGTGACCTTGCCATCCTCGACGCTGAACCGCGCTTCAACAAAACCCGCGCCAGATTCCAGCCGCAAGACATAGTCTCCCGGCTCCAACGTTGTTTGAAGTTTGTCCATGGTTTCGGTGGCAATATACTGGCCTTGGGTTCTGTCGGCGCCGTTTGGCCTGTGAAACAGCCAGGTTGGAGGGCTGAAAGGTTTGGGGATTTCAACGCCGGGCGCCAGCAAGGCGTGGCCGGTGACATTGAATTTGATCGCTGGAGCGGGCGGCGGCGGCGCAGGCTTGGCGGCTACAGTTTTGGTGAGCGCCTTGAGCAAATCATCAGCATTATTGGCAATGGTGAAGGTGCCGCCGGTTTTGTCGGCCAGGCATTTGAGCTGGGCCACTGCGCCCTGGTTGTCGAGACCGAACCCAACTGTATGAACCTTGAGTTCAATACCTGCCTTGGCCATTT
>JAYTIG010000111.1:0-5898 GCA_043731995.1 Hyphomicrobiales bacterium | reverse complement strand
CTCGGTCCTGGATAGAGCCGAAAGCACACCCGATATGACGGGCTGAACTTTGATAGCCGCAGCAGTCATGTCATTGCGCCATTCAGCGCGCAACGAAGGTGGCCGCATGCGACCCGTTTCCAGGCCCATTGCGGCGAAAACCGTAGCCGTCGAGCAACGCACGAGAGGATTGATCAAAACCAACGCAGGCGGCAGCATTTCCGTCAGTACACTGATCTTTTCGCCAACACCCTCTATCAAGGCAGGTTGGCCCAGAAAGCAGACGGGAACGTCGGCGCCAATCGCGGCAAGGTCAATCACCTGTTCATCACTGAGTTGGCCGCCGCAGAGGTACAACAACCCGCGCAACATCGCAGCGGCATCGGCCGAGCCACCCCCGATGCCAGAAGCCACGGGCAAGTTCTTTTCAAGTTGCACGGACACAAAAGGCACATCCATGATGGAGCGCAAGTGAGCCCAGGCCTTCCAGATGATATTGCTTTCGCCCAGCGGCACACCCGCTGCAAAAGGCCCTGTCACAGCCAGCTCATTGGCATGGGCTGGCGCGATCACCATCCTGTCGCCCACATCGGCGAAGGCCACAACAGAATGGAGTTCATGATAGCCATCCGCCCTGCGCCCAAGAACCTCCAGCGAGAGGTTGATCTTGGCGCGGGCCAGTTCAATAACCGGAGGCATCAGCCGTTGATGGGCTTGCCAGCCTTGTCATCAGCAGGTTGGGCAGGGCTGCCAGAGGTGGAGGTGTCGGCAGGCTTGACCGCACCACCCTCCGGCAAACCATCCTTCAACTTGGATTCAAGGCGCGCCAGATCACCACTTTCCGGATGGTTGTCCTTGGCATGCTGCCACTGGAACCGCGCTTCCAATTTGCGGCCCGCCATCCAATAAACATCCCCCAGATGTTCGGCGATGATTGGATCACCTGGATTCAAATCCACCGCGCGTTCGCAATAAGTCACCGCCTGCTCATAGTCGCGCAGTTTGAAATAGGCCCAGCCAAGGCTGTCAACGATGTAACCATCATTGGGCTTCAACTCCACGGCCTTTTTCACCATGGCCAGCGCTTCATCCAGCTTCTCGCCACGGTCAATCATCGAATAGCCGAGATAATTGAGAACCGAAGAGTCGCCCTTGGAAATTTCCAGCGCCTTGCGGAAATCTTCTTCCGATTTGTCAAACTGTTTCAGCTTGTCCAGCGCAATGCCGCGATCATAATAGATGCGCCAATTGTTCTTGTCGCTATCACCCATGAGGCCGATGGCTTTGGTGTAGGCTTCCACCGATTTGTCAAGCTGGTCACTGGCCCGGTAGATTGCGGCAAGCGTGACGGTGGCATCAAAATCCTTGGGGTTCTTGCCCGTCACATCCAAAAGCCTGGCAATGGCCTCATCCTTCTTTTCCATGTGGTGCAAGTTGACGGCGATCTGCGTGTCGGCATAGGCACGCAAGGGCGAGTCTTTCGGCACCTGGTCAAAACTGGCATTGGATTGCTCATAGAAATTGAGGTCAGCCTGAATGCCACCGAGCGTGGTCAGGATCACCGGCTTGTCGCCGGCCACACTCAGCGCCATTTGCGAATAGGTTAACGCACTTTCGGCATTCTGGTCACCGGTCAGAGCCGATGCGATGGAGAACAAAACCTCACTGGCCCCGGCCTGCGGCGTGGAAATGAAGGCGGCGGGTTTTTGGCCTGATTGCAGATTGGCCAGAGCCTGCTGAACCAACACATCACGCTGGCCATCGGCCAGATAGTCACTGTAAACCTTGGCTGCCTCATCCTTGCGGCCCGCGCGTTCCAGGAAGTTGCCATAGGCCTGCACAATGCGCAGCGACGTTGGCGCCAATTGATAGGCCTTTTTGTACGAGGCTTCCGCACGCACGCCAGAGCCGAGATAATCAGCAATCAACGCAGCATGAAGCGCCTTGTAATTGGTGAAAGCATCCTGCCCATCCAACTTGTCCAGCGCATGCAGTGCGGCATTGACCGATCCTTCCCCGGCAAAGGCCCAGGCGTCCAGCAGCGCCGACGTGAGTATGCCGAGCGGCGTGTAAGCGGCTTCATCGAAATGAATGCGCGATTCCGGATAGCGGCGCGCGCGGAATTCCTTTAGGCCCAGCACCAGCCGCGCCATGCGCTGCTGGCTGTTAAGCTTGATCACTTGGGCGGCCAGAGGTTCAGCCTTGGTCACGTCGCCCAACATCACTTCGGCCTGGAACAGCCGCTCCAATAGCACGCCATTCTTCTGATCAAGCTTCAGGGCGGCCGAAGTGAATGTGGTGGTGGCATTCAGGTCACGCACATGGCTGGCCGTGCGCGAGGCGAGGTAGTTGCCCGCCAGCGAAACAGGCTCATCGCTTGTGCCAGCCTGGGCCAGGCCTGTCAGCATTACACCCAAGGCGAAAGTGGAAATCCCGCGCAAAATCATGAATTCAAGCATCCTCGTGCAAATCGGCTCTGATCTGCTGAAGGATTACGGTTTTTATGGGTTGGGGCAAGAAAAAAGGGCGGCAGGCATATGATTGCCTACCGCCCTGTTTTGCAGGGTTATTTTGGTTTACTTCACCAGGCGCATGGCCACCAGGTTGAGCGCCAGCGTTTGGAACACGCTGTTGAGCTGCGATTGGTTCGCGGCGTTCAGCGCATGCGAAGCGTCTGTGGCACAATTTTGCAACAGCGCCACACGCTGTGGATAGGATTGTTGCAGCTGGAAGGCGATGGTGTAGACTTCCACGCCAGAGTTCTTGATGGCCGTGCAAACCGAATTGGCCTGCGTATAAGTATCGCCATTGTTCGGGGCCAGGCTGTTGAGATCTGAAGTCGTATAATAGCTGCCGGAAACGATCGGGTTGCCGCTGATCACACCATTTGAATAAGCAGAATTATATTCGCCATCCGTCATAAGGATCATGATTTTCTTGGTCTTGGTGTTGACATCGGTTGTCGTCAGCTTGTCATAGCCTGCTGGCACGCTTTCACCCGTGAACAGGCCAAAGCTAGGCGACAGCGTGTACCAGCCCCAAGCAATGCCAACTTGGCCAGCTGTGGAATAGTTCGCAACCATGGAGCTGATGGTGTTCAGCAAGGTGGTCTTGTTCGTGGTGAGGGGCTGAAATGGCGTCACACCGCAAATGTTGCTGGAGCCGATATATTGGCGGCCCACCGGATAGGTTGCAACAGCAGCATCCGTATAGGCCTGCGCGCCAGTGCGCTCGGTCACGCAGTTTGAAATGGTGAAAGTTGAAGTGCTGCCGGCCGCATTGTTGAATTTGTAGGATTGATAGCCAGGCGTGGTGTTGGTTCCGCTCAAATAGGAACCGCGCGCGGCAAGCGCCATGGCGGCCGAGCCCATGTTCACGCCGTTGTTATAGGGCACAATGGCGATCTTGGTGAAATAAGGAGTTTGGTTCGAACTCATCACCGTGTTGACGAAGTTGGTGGCCGCCGTTTTCAAATCCTGGATTGGAGTTGTTGCGGTAGAGCCATCGCTGGTGTTCATCGAGTTGGTGTTATCCAACACAAGGGACACTTCCAGATTGATGTTGCGGCCCGTGCCAGTGTGCAAGGCTTGCGAATTCGCGGTCACATCCAATGTATAGATGCCCACCGTGGCCATGAACCAGGTGTTCAATGTCACAACGCCCGTGGCCTTCAACGTGTTGGTGGCATCGCCCGCCGTAATGGCATAGGACTTGACTACGGCATCAGCTTTATTGTGGTAGTTCGAGTCGAGATAGGGCCGCGAAACGGTGGTGAGTACAGTGTTGTCCGATGAATTCTGCGCCGAGGCATAGAGCACCGCGGAATCCAAAGAGGCTTGAAGCTGGGTTTTTGCATTGATGGCACGCTCATAATCAATGGCCGCACCGCCCGCGATCACCAGCGGGATGGCGGAGATGCCGGCCATCAGCGTGACGTTGCCACGCGTGTTGGAGGCAAAGCGCTTCAGCCGCTGCTTCAATTTCAACTTGCGAATAGCTTTAAACATGGCCGTCCAATTCTCCCCAGATCAGGAATTAACGACCGACCATAGTTGAACAGGTTTAAACAACCCCTTGCAGGGCTATTTCGACTTTTGACTATCCCACTCAACTTGCAGGAAAATCCGCTGTTGGTTAACAGCCCTTTAGCGCTCACATATTGGGATAATTGGGCCCCACGCACGTCCGGCAAAAAGTTGAACCACTTTTGCGATAAGGTGATGCTCTTGCTTTTTACATTGCCGCATATCTTTTTCGCCGGGACGATCCCGTCGCGGCGAGATATGTGCTAGTTCGTAAGTCTTGGCGTTATTGCCTTCAGGAACAAAGTTGAGATGGCGTTTGAAAGAGAATCATTCGGGCCAACCTCTTGATAAAACCCCGAGGTTGAACAATCCCGCATCCCTTTTGCGATCAGGGAATTTGTCGATGGCGAATAAGGACCTTGATTATAGGGGCCCACGTAAGAGTTATACCAACTGTTATTGGTGACCGCCAAATAGGTCGTGTAAATCGTTGCAAGGGTGACGCCGTTGTTTTTTAATGTCGCACAATTCGTGGGCACCAATGGTTCCTGACAGCGGCTGCCACTTGCCATGAGCTGGTTGCAACTGGCTATCTGGCTGTCATTCACCCCGTCACTGACAAAGAACACTATTTTGTTCGAAGTGTTCCAAGTCGTGCCGTTCCCACTTGCGGGAACAATGCTGCTTAAGCTGCTGAACATTTTCGAAAAGTCAGTTCCCATGTCATTGTTTTGACCCGCATAGTCGATGGTCATGAGATCGATCCCGTTGGACGCAGCAATGGAAGCGGCAAAATCGGTGGATCCGCTGATAACAGGCGTCAAAGCCTGAGCGGTCATCTTGTTTCCGAAGGTATAGATCGAAAACCGAAATTGGATGGTCGAGGTTGTAGTTTGTTGCTGTGCAACCTGGATCACATTTTTAACTGCGTTACGTACGGAATCAATGCGCGTCGTGATGCCATTATTATGAGCCTTCGCATAATTGTCTGTGCCCGGCATATCAAGTTGATGACAAGCAAAGGCGCATCCTCCAGCGATATTCTGCATTGCTTGAATGTCTGCGGTGGTAGCGGCCAGTCCCATTGATGCAGTGTTGTCCACCAAGATGTAGACGTCGGTATAGTTTGTTGCGCCAGCGTAAACCGCCTGCGATGTGGCTTTCACATCCAGCGTGTAGATGCCAACAATTGCCATGAACCAGGTATTCAGGGTTACCACACCTGTAGCCTTCATCTTGTTGGCAGCATCGCCGGCAGTGATGGCAAAGGACTTTACTTGGGCATCGCCTTTGTTGTGATAGTTCGAATCCAAATAGTCACGTCCCGAAGTGGTGAGCGCGGCGTAGTCGACTGAATTGCTTGTTGAGGCAAACAGCACTGCAGAGTCCAGCGATGCCTGAAGCTGGGTTTTAGCGTTGACGGCGCGCTCATAATCAATGGCTGCACCACCAGCAATAAACAGTGGAATGGCGGAAATGCCAACCATCAGCGTGACGTTGCCGCGCTGGTTGGAAAAAAAGCGCCTGAGGCTTTCAGGCACCTTACAAAATCTTCCCAACATGATGCCGCTTGACTCCCCAATTGAACTCGAAGAGCCGAGACTTAACCCAAGCCTCTCAACAACCTCTTGCCCCACTCAGTTGCTTTTTAGAAATTTCAATTTTGCCGAGAAAGCCCCACAGAATGGTTAATGACGCCTTACATATTGGGGTAGTTCGGGCCCTCTCCGCCCTGCGGAACAGTCCAATTGATATTCTGTGACGGGTCTTTGATGTCACAGGTTTTGCAATGCACGCAATTCTGGTGATTGATCTGGAAACGTGGGCTTTTGCCATCTTCCTTCACAACCTCATACACACCCGCCGGGCAATAACGTTGCGCTGGTTCATCCCA
>JAYTIG010000110.1:0-5901 GCA_043731995.1 Hyphomicrobiales bacterium | reverse complement strand
TTGTTTCCTATGCATTGCCTCAATATACGAACGCCCTATGGGCAAAAACTCGATGGATTCCATGACGCACGTTCACTTTTCCTTGAAAACCGCCCTTCTCGCAGGCGTTTTTGGTTTGATGGCCTTGGCCCAGGCTCACGCCCAAACGGCTGACACGCTGGCTGGCGACGACAAAACGGTGGCCACCGTCAATGGTTATGAGATCAAGACCTCCGAAGTCCGCATGGCCTTTGATGATGTGATTGGCCAGTTGCCGAACCTTCCGGCCAAGATGCGTTTCCCCTTCGTGGTGGAATTCCTGATTGAGCGCCACCTGCTGGCCCAGGTTGCCGCCAAGGATGGCGTTGCCGAAACTGACGATTACAAGCGCCGCCTGGCCGCCTATCAGGCCAAGGCCCTGCGCGATTCCTATCTCGCTGAAAAGATCGCCCCTTCCGTGAAAGAAGAGGAAATCAAGGCGGCCTATGACAAAGAATCAGCCAAAGTGACCCAAACTGAGCGCGTGCGCGCCCGTCACATCCTTGTGGCTACCGAGAAGGAAGCCAATGACATTGAGGCCAAACTGAAGGTTGGCGCCAAGTTCGAAGACCTGGCCAAGCAATACAGCTTGGATGGCTCGAAGGATTACGGTGGCGATCTTGGCTATTTCACCGCGCCCGAAATGGTGCCGGAATTCTCCAAGGCCGCTTTTGCCCTGAAAGTGGGCGAAGTTTCCGCCCCGGTAAAAACCGATTACGGCTGGCATGTCATCCGGATGGACGATCGCAAGATGGGCTCGGCCCAGCCTTATGATCAGGTCAAAGCCGCCATCAAGAATGTGTTGGTGCGTGACAAGGTGCAGGCCCTGCTAGCTTCCCTGCAAGGCACGGCCAAGGTCGAAATCCTCGATCCTGACCTGAAGAAGGCCCAGGACGAAGCCCAGGCTCAGCACAAGGCGCTGGTGGACAAGCAACAGAAAGACGGCGCTGCCGCTGCGGTTCAAGGCCAGGACGATGGCACCACTGACCAGAGCGGCAAGGGCGATCTTTCCCTGCCGGATGCGGGCGCCGACCAAAAGCAAAACTGATTCTGCATTAACCCGACACAAGGAGCGGCCGATGGCGCATATTGTTTCACCTTTGGCGCCAACAAGCTTTCCTGACATGCCGGAAATTCCTGGTGTGGCGCTGGCCGCCGCTGCAACCGGCATCCGTTACAAGGGCCGTGTTGATGTGCTTCTGGCCACACTTGCCGAAGGCACCACGGTAGCCGGCACCCTCACACGCTCCAAATCACCCTCTGCGCCTGTCGATTGGTGCGCGCAAAGCCTGAAACAGGGCAAGGCGCGCGCTGTTGTCGTGAATGCCGGCAATGCCAATGCCTTCACCGGCAAAAAGGGCATCGAAACGGTAAAGGCTGTTGCATCTGCCACGGCCAAAATGCTGGGCTGCAAGGCCGCTGAAGTGTTTCAGGCTTCCACCGGTGTGATCGGTGAGCCCCTGAACCCTGCGCCTATCATCAATGCCTTGCCGGAACTTGCAGCCACCATGAAGTCTGGTGCCTGGGACATGGCGGCACGGGCCATCATGACTACTGACACCTTCCCTAAGATGGCAACGGCAAAAGCACGCATCGGCGGCAAAACCATCACCTTCAACGGCATTGCCAAAGGCTCCGGCATGATTGCGCCAGACATGGCGACGATGCTGGTGTTCATTTTCACCGATGCAAAAATCGCCGCCAAACCTTTGCAAAAGGCACTGACTGCGGCAGTGAACCCTTCTTTCAATTGCATCACCGTGGATGGTGATACGTCAACATCAGACACAGTTCTGCTTTTCGCCACGGGCAAGGGCGCTGCCGTCAAATCTCTTGGCGATGTGAAATCTTTTTCCAAGGCACTCGACGCCGTTTGCCATGATCTTGCAATTCAAGTGGCCATGGATGGCGAGGGGGCTGAAAAGCTCATCGAAATCAGGATCACTGGCGCGCAGAGCGACAAGGCCGCTCACAGAATTGGCATGACCATTGCCAATTCGCCTTTGGTGAAAACCGCCATCGCAGGCGAAGATGCCAACTGGGGCAGGATCGTTATGGCCATCGGCAAATCCGGCGAAAAAGCCATTCGTGACAAATTGAAGATCAAGATCGGCGGCATCCTCGTGGCCGCCAAGGGCACGCGCGATGCCAGCTACAAGGAAGCCGATATCATGCCCCACATGAAGGGCCGCGACATCAAGATCGAAGCGGATATTGGTGTGGGCCATGGCAAGGCGACGGTGTGGACTTGCGATCTCACCCACCGTTATATCGACATCAATGGTTCATACCGCAGCTAGTCGCCCATCTAAAATGTCCGCCATTAAACCGGTTCGGCGGAGCAAGGCCGCCGATGGAGGCGACAGAGCATGAAACGTGTCTTTGTTTCCGCCGTTGCGCTGATTGATCCAGATGGCCGCGTCCTCTTGGCCAAGCGGCCCGAAGGCAAAACCCTGGCCGGCCTGTGGGAGTTTCCCGGCGGCAAGGTCGAAGATGGCGAAACGCCAGAGGCCGCCCTGATCCGTGAATTGAAAGAGGAGCTGGGAATTGACGTCACAGAATCCTGCCTCGCGCCCCTCACTTTCGCCTCCCATGTCTATGAGACATTCCACCTTTTCATGCCACTTTATGTCTGCCGCCGCTGGAAAGGCCTGCCACAAGGGCTGGAGGGCCAAGAAATCAAATGGGTCCGCGCCAAGGATTTACGCGCCCACCCCATGCCGCCAGCAGACTTGCCACTCATCCCGCATCTGGAAGATTTGCTTTAGGTTGAACTTCTCCAGAAGCGCTCAATGCGATAATCAAAATTGCAGAATGTCGCCGTCCTCAACCCAAGATGAAGCAATCTGCGAAAACCTTAATGAGCCATTAACTTTAAAATCAGCCATTGCCCGATAGATTGATTTTGTCACGAAGTTAAGGGGCACAGTTAAACACCGCGCAACCAGACATGCCTATTCTGCACCGGCCTATGAAAACCTGGGTGAGAGAGACAATGTTGGCAGCATTAAACCGGTACTGGCATTGCGAAAGTGGTGTGAACGCCATTGAATATTGCGTCATCGGCTGCACGCTCAGCCTCGCCATCTTGCCGGCGGTCTACGCCTTGTCGGGGGCCGTGAGCGGAAAGCTCAATGACATCCTGGGCTATTTCCAAGCCTTCAATTGGAACTGAGCTGGCGGCTCAAAGACTGCGTCCAATTCCCAGGAACTTTTCACGCCGCTGCGTGCGCAGCACATCTCCCGACAAGCCACTATAGCTCGCCAGCACGCGTGCCAACACATCACGTGTTGCGCGAATGGCGTCCACTGGCAGGCGCTGTGCACCGCCCAGGGGTTCCGGGATGATCTCGTCAATAACGCCAAACTTTTTCAAATCCTGCGCTGTGATTTTGAGTGCCGTGGCGGCGTCCTTGTTGCGCGCCGGATCGCGCCACAGGATTGATGCTGCACCTTCCGGCGAGATCACGCTGTAAATGGCGTGCTCCAACATCAACACGGTATTGGCCGTGGCGATGGCAATGGCACCACCCGAGCCACCCTCGCCAATAATCACCGAAATAAATGGCACGCCCAGCGAAAGGCAGCAATCCGTGCTGCGCGCAATGGCCTCTGCCTGGCCGCGCTCTTCAGCCTCAATACCGGGATAGGCACCGGATGTATCCACAAAGCTGATCACCGGCAGGCCAAATTTGTCAGCCAATTCCATCAGCCGCACAGCCTTGCGGTAGCCCTCAGGCTTGGCCATTCCGAAATTATGCTTGAGGCGGCTTTCGGTTTCGCTGCCTTTTTCCTGCCCGATCACCACAACAGGCAAACCATTGAAGCGGCCAAGCCCGCCCACCACGGCCTCATCCTCGGCAAACTTGCGGTCGCCTGCAAGGGTCACGAAATCTGTGATCAGGGCTTCAATATAATCCAGTGCATGCGGGCGTTGGCGATGGCGTGCAACTTGCGCCTTCTGCCATGGCGTCAGGTTTTGATAGAGGTCGGCAAGAATCTTGTTGGCCTTTTTTTCCAAGGCCTTCACTTCATCAGCAATTGAAACCTTGGCATCCGTCTGGGCCAGCGCGCGCAACTCGGCAATCTTGCCTTCAAGCTCAGCAACAGGGGCTTCAAAATCCAGAAATTCAATCATGGCGCCTCAAAGCAAATTCAGTGTCACGTTACTGGCGGCTACGGAATGCAAAGTCAACCCGCCCCGCCTTTACGTTTTTTGGAAAGCGGATGGAACAAATCCAACGCCTCCTTCAGCCGCGCGGTCTGCACATGAGTGTAGATCTGGGTTGTGGAAATATCGGCATGGCCCAGCATCTGCTGCACACTGCGCAAATCCGCTCCCGCGGCCAGAAGGCCAGAGGCAAAGACATGGCGCAACACATGGGGTGAAACCTTGTCGGAATCAATCCCCGCCCTGCCTGCCAGGGCCTTGAGTTCCAGCGCAAAATGTTGCCGGGTCAAAGTGCCTTTCGCGCCATGTGAAGGGAAAAGCTGCTTGGGCTCCTGCTCACTTTGCGCGCGCAGCACTTTCACATATTGCATCATCACGCGCCGTGCTGATTCAGAAAGCGGCACCAGCCGCTCGCGCCCGCCCTTGCCTTTGATGAGGAGAAAGTCCTCACCGCTCGTGGCCGCGCGCAACGGCAGTGCGATCAGTTCCGAGACGCGAAGCCCCGTGGCTTCCAGCACGCACAACAGGCAATAAAGCCGCCAGGCCTTGAACAGTTTGCTGCCTTCAGCATTTTCAACCCGTTCCAACGCGGCAGCTTTGAGGGCCACCACATCATCTTGCGACAATATCTTGGGCAAGGGGCGCATCGCCCGCGGCCCCTCCACAATAACAGCCGGATTATCCTTGGCGATGCCTTCGCCGTGCAGAAAACCATGAAATTGCTTTATGGCTGAAAGCCGCCGCGCCGCAGTGGCCCGTGCCAGGCCCAGGCGTTCGGCCTCGGCCTGAAAATCGCGCACATCTGCCGTGGTGGCACCCAGCGCCGAAAGCCCACGGGCTTTCAGGAATTCAAGCCAGCCCTGCAAATCACGCCGATAGGCGGCAATGGAATTCTTGGCAGCACCCCGTTCAGCGCTCATCATTTCGAGGAAGCGCTCTTGCAGGCGATGGTCTGCATCAGTGCTGGCGGAGCTTTTCATGCGGCAATGGCTTGGTAATCTCCGTTTGCTCGGGTGGGAATGAGGCAAGCGCCAGTGCGCCGCCATAGATGACGGCTGCAATAATACCCAAAACAAGGAGAAATTTGATTGTATCTGGCATGGTGAACCTGCCCTCATATAGAGCCTCGAGCGAACAAGTGAAATCACTTGTGAGCGAAAAGATGCGACAAAACAAATATCTAGAGCGTGCGGGCGAGCGGATGCGAGCATCCGCCGCTCCAGGCAATGAGGAGACAAACTATGACGCGGCCCCTTCGCATTCTTGTGGTTGATGATGATCCGGAAAATGCTGCAGCCCTAGCTGAGCTTTTTGAGTCCGACAATCACCGGGTAATCATTGCCTACAACGGCCAGCAGGCGATTGATGCCTATGTTGCGCAGGACTTTGATCTGGGCTTTTTTGACATGATGATGCCGGTGAAAAATGGTGTTGAGAGTTTTCTGGAAATCCGTCAACTGCGCCCAGACGCCAAGGTCTATTTCCTGACTGGCTTTGCAGAGAGCAAATTGATTGAAGCGGCCTGCCGCAGCGGCGCCATGGGCGTATTTGGCAAACCGGCAGATCCGGCCAAGATACTTGATGCTGTAGATCAGGAAGCGGCGTAAGACCCCGGCTTGCGCCGGGCTGACGTCAAGTGATGCCTCAAGCCATTGCCTTCTGAAGGTTCTTGTCCACCGCATCGATGAAGCCTTCGGTGGTGAGCCAATTCT
>JAYTIG010000109.1:0-2196 GCA_043731995.1 Hyphomicrobiales bacterium | reverse complement strand
AACACGGCCGAAGCCAAGGCCCGTTGGAAGATTGACAATGTCCAATTCATGAAGGACGGCATGAAGGCCTATTCCAAGAACTGCATAGACAGCTATTGCGGCAACTGGAATGTGAAGGGTTAATTGACCCCAAACAGTTTCTGCAACATCCAGATATCGGATTTGCAAGTGCCCGCGCTTAACACAGCGCGGGCATTTTCATTGAGAAAGTGCCGCGCGGCCAGCGCGAAATAGGCGCAGTGGTCAATCTTGTTCAGTTGGCCTTTGTTGGCGGCATAATAGGGAAACAGTGCCGGGTTTTGGGTGAAGGCTGCACTCTTATGGAAAGCTCTGGCAAAACTGCCACCTGAGGGACTGCGAAAGGATTTTTGGCCCTGCGATTCCAGGATTTCACCTGCGATTGCTGCGGGCAGAAGTGCGTAATGGGTATAGGCCAAGCCATTCACGCCCTTGTCGGGGCCGCCACAATGGTCTGATGAATTGCTGCGGCAGATTTCCAAAGGCATGGTGCCGTCCCCGGCAACTTCAGAAGTGAGAAGCGCTTGCCAGCGGGCGGCGGCACTGGCCAAGGCAGGCTTGTCATTGATGAAGGCGGCAATCGCCACGTCCTGCAAGTTGCCCCAGTTGCCACGGTTGTTGGTTTCAGAACTCAAACTCAATGGCGCGATCACGGTTTTCAACCAACTCTTGAAAGGCGCAGCGTTCCACCCATGCGCGCCTTCCACCCAGGATGCGGCGACAACGAGTTGCGCAATGTTGAAATTGATATCACTGCGGCCTTGGGCATTGGAGGCCAATTTCATCGTGGCCGCCCAAGCATCGGCGACCTCTTGTGTCTGTCCGGCATAAGCCGCATTGGCCGAAAGGCGATAGCAAAGTGCTGCACGGTAGGCGCGGCGGATGTCTCCTGTCAGGCCCGTGGCCTGATCGTCATCAGGGCTTGAGCCTTGGGTTGCGTAGTGTGGCGCAGGTGCGAAATCACCAACGGCGTGGATTGGCGCAGCCCGTTCCTTGTCACACTTCCTGAGCAGCGAACGTGTGAATTTGGCGTCCGCCTTCAGCGCGGCAATCTGCGCATCCTTCACCAAAAGCGGTTCGGCCTGCGCCATGCTTATCAGCGCGAAGAAGATAAAGGCCGCGAGCCTTACCACCATTTGGGTGCAGCGAACTTTCCTGCCGCCTGTTCGATGGCGAAAGCCGTACGGAACAAGGTTTCCTCGTCAAAGGGTTTGCCAATCAGCTGCAAGCCCAGCGGCAAGCCGCTTTCGGAAAGGCCTGCAGGCACGGCAATGCCGGGAAGGCCGGCCATGTTCACTGTCACCGTGAAGATGTCATTCAAATACATTTCCACGGGGTCAGTGATCTCGCCGGGGGCAAAAGCAGGCGAAGGTGTTGCCGGTGTCAGCACCACATCCACCTTGTTCCAAGCCTCATCAAAATCGCGCTTGATCAGTGTACGGACTTTCTGCGCCTTCACGTAATAGGCATCGTAATAGCCAGCCGAAAGCACATAGGTGCCCACCATCACGCGGCGCTGCACCTCGCGGCCAAAGCCAGCCGCACGGGTGCGTTCATAGGTGTCGATCAGATCATCACCCGGCACGCGCAAGCCATAACGCACGCCATCATAGCGGGCGAGATTGGAAGAGGCCTCAGCCGGGGCCACGATGTAATAGGCGGGCAGCGCATATTTCGTGTGGGGCAGAGAGATTTCCACAATCTCGGCACCCTGCTCTTTCAGCCATTGCGCACCCTTGTCCCATAGCGCATTGATTTCTGACGAAAGCCCATCGGGGCGGTATTCCTTGGGAATGCCCACGCGCAGGCCGTTGATGGGTTTGCCCAGAATGGCCTCATAGTCAGGAATGGGAAGGTCGATGGAGGTGGTATCTTTCTCATCCACCGAGGCCATGGCCTTCAGCATGATGGCCGCATCGCGCACGTCGCGCGCAATCGGCCCCGCCTGATCCAGCGATGAAGCAAAGGCCACAATGCCCCAGCGTGAGCAGCGGCCATAGGTTGGCTTGATGCCGACCGTGCCAGTGAATGCCGCCGGCTGGCGGATGGAGCCGCCGGTGTCGGTGGCTGTCGCCGCTGCACAGACATGCGCTGCAACGGCTGTCTCCGAACCACCTGATGAACCGCCCGGCACCAGTGCCGCATTGGAATTCTTGCGCCGCCATGGGTTGGTCACGG
>JAYTIG010000108.1:0-2197 GCA_043731995.1 Hyphomicrobiales bacterium | reverse complement strand
GGATCGCGGCGGAACGCTGATCTAGATATTCTCGCTCATGTAGATTTCCGGCGGCAGCAGAATGGGCGGCAGATGCGGAATGCTGGAGCCATTGGTGGCCTTGGCCATCAGTTCCACAACACGCTTGGAAATGGCCGCAATGGGTGTTCCCAGGGCGAGATCGACAACACCATCGTGAAGCGCTGCGCGAATGGCGACTGTCAGCTCGTTGCAAATTGCGATGAGCTTGGGCCCGCCCTGCCTTTCGCGCAGGGCGCGGATCAAACCTTCCTGTCCACCACCTGAAACATAGATGCCCACCAGATCGGGATTGGCTTTCACCATGCCGGTGATGGCTTCGTAGGCGATGCGCTCATCATCCAGGTTGATGATGGGTTCCAGCAGCTGAAATTCCGGCGCGTGTTCGCGCATATAAGTGCGAAACGAGATTTCGGAAAGTTCCTGATTCAAATAACGGTGGCTGCCCACCAGAATTCCGATCTTGCCCGGCTTGTGGGCAAGATGGCGGATGGTCCAGCCGGCAATGCGCCCGTTGCGTCTGGCATCAAGGCCCAGGTGACCGGTTACATTTGGGGTTGTGATCTGGCTGAGCAGCGAAAAAACCGGCTTGCCTGAAGCCGTCACTTCATTCACAGCCTCGTTCACCTGCGGGTGATCCATGGCCACAACGGCGAGTGCATCAGATTTTGCCGCTGCCTTTCTGATGCGGTCCGCAATCAAGGCAGGAACCAGTTCCTCCATGAATTCCAGCGTGGGCTTGCCTTCAATCTCGCTGGCGGATTTGGTCGCAGCGACCAGCTCTTTGCCGAAGAGTGTGTAAAAGGCGTCTGGCTTTTGCAGCAGGAAAGCAAAGCGGCGATGCGGCGATTCCGTCATGCGGCGCTTCAAGAGACCGGTTGCATGATAGCCAATTGCCTCGGCAGCCTGGACCACACGCAACACCGTATCTTCCCGCACCGGCAGGCGGCGGTTCAAGACACGGTCCACCGTCGCCACTGAAACGCCCGCCTTTTGAGCGAGATCTGCAATGGTAGGACGGTCAACCATGGTTCAAAACCTCAATTGTGTTCCCCTAGCACATGAGGTAAAATGATGCAATATGATGGTTTGCATCTGTAGCGACTTGGAGAAATGAACCATTCATTCTATTCTGGTTGATAATTGGAGGAACGTTCCATGGAAATGCGCGATTACGGAATGCTCGGGCCGGATGCAAAGGCAGCGGAGGCGGCCGGGCTGAAGTCGGCCCAGTGGTATCACTCAGAATTGCCGCGGGCACAAATAAAGGAATTGATGCGCCGTTCAAATGCACCGGCCATCCGCGACACGATCATTTGGCTGGGTGCCATGGTGCTGTTGGCGGCCTGGGCGATTTGGATATGGCCAAGCTGGTGGGCGGTTGTGCCGCTGGCCTGTTACGGCGTTCTTTATGGTTCAGCCACGGACTCACGCTGGCATGAATGCAGCCATGGCACAGCCTTCAAGACGCCCTGGATGAATGACGCGGTATATCAGATTGCCTGCTTCATGATCATGCGCAACCCCACGCGCTGGCGCTGGAGCCACACGCGCCACCACACCGATACGCTGATCGTTGGGCTTGACCCGGAAATTGCCGTGATGCGCCCGCCTGTGGCCTTCAAGGTTGCCTTGGGCTTTATTGGCGTGCTCGATGTTTGGGACGCCATGAAGAATATGGTGATGAATACCCTTGGTGTCATCAGCGCAGAAGAGAAGAGCTTCATCCCGGAGATGGAATGGCCAAAAGTGATTTTGGTGGCCCGTATTTGGACTCTCATCTATGCGGCCACCATTGCCGCCTGTTTCTATTTCCATTCCATTCTGCCGCTGATGCTTGTTGGCTTGCCGCGCATCTATGGGGCCTGGCATCACGTGATGACTGGCCTGATGCAGCATGGTGGGTTGGCGGACAACGTGCTTGATCACCGCATGAATTCGCGCACGGTTTACATCAACCCCATATCGCGCTTCATTTATTGGAACATGAACTATCACGTGGAGCACCACATGTTCCCCATGATTCCCTATCATGCCCTGCCCAAGCTGCATGAACTGATCAAAAATGATCTTCCTGCAGCTACACCTTCCTTCTGGGCCTGCTATAAGGAAATGCTGCCCATCTGGGCGCGGCAGATGCGCGGTGAGGATGTCTATATTGTGCGCACGTTGCCAAATT
>JAYTIG010000107.1:0-2203 GCA_043731995.1 Hyphomicrobiales bacterium | reverse complement strand
TGCCGCCGGGCACGGGCATCTGCCATCAGGTGAATCTGGAATATCTGGCGCAGACGGTTTGGACGCGTGCCGAAAAAAATAATAAGGGCAAGAAAATTGAAGTGGCCTACCCTGATACGCTGGTGGGCACCGACTCTCACACCACCATGGTGAACGGCCTTGGCGTTCTCGGCTGGGGCGTGGGCGGGATTGAGGCTGAGGCTGCCATGCTGGGCCAGCCACAGAGCATGCTGCTGCCGGAAGTGATTGGCTTCAAGCTCACGGGCAAGTTGAAGGAGGGCGTTACTGCCACAGACCTCGTGCTGCTCGTCACGCAGATGCTGCGCAAGAAGGGTGTCGTCAACAAATTCGTGGAATTCTTCGGTGAGGGCGTGAAGCATCTCACGCTGGCAGACCGGGCCACCATTGCAAACATGGCGCCGGAATATGGCGCCACTTGCGGCTTCTTCCCTGTAGATGGCGTGACGGTTGATTATCTCAAATTCTCCGGCCGTGCCAAAGATCGGATCGCGCTGGTCGAGAAGTATTGCAAGACGCAAGGCATGTATGGCTCCAGCAAAGCAGAGCCGATGTTCACCGACACGCTGGCGCTTGATCTCTCTACTGTTGTGCCCGCCATGGCGGGGCCAAACCGCCCGGAAAAATTTGCGCCATTGGATACGATCAAGAGCGGCTTTCTTGCTGCCCTTGAAGCGCCGAAGGACAAGGCTGGCTATAACAAGGCCGGTGACTCGGCACGCCGCGTGAAAGTGGAAGGCAAGAATTTTGACATTGGCCATGGCGATGTGGTGATTGCCGCCATCACCTCTTGCACCAACACGTCGAATCCCTCGGTGTTGATCGGTGCTGGTTTGTTGGCAAAGAAGGCTGCCGCGCTCGGATTGCAGAGCAAGCCCTGGGTTAAAACATCGATTGCGCCCGGCTCACAAGTTGTCAGCGAATATCTCGCCAAGAGCGGGTTGCAGAAAGAGCTCGACAAGGTTGGTTTCTATCTCGTGGGCTATGGCTGCACCACTTGCATCGGCAATTCCGGCCCGCTTGATCCGGCCATTTCCAAGGCGATCAATGACAGTGGCATCGTGGCCTCTGCCGTGATTTCTGGCAACCGCAACTTTGAAGGCCGCGTGTCGCCTGATGTGCAGGCCGCCTATCTCGCCTCGCCGCCGCTGGTGGTGGCCTATGCACTGGCAGGATCAACACAGATCGATCTCACCACGCAGCCGTTGGGCACTGACAAGAAGGGCAAGCCGGTTTTCCTGAAAGACATCTGGCCCACGAACAAGGAAATCGAAAAATTCGTGCGCAAGAACATCACGCCAAAAATGTTCAAGAGCCGCTATGCCGATGTATTCAAGGGTGACAAGAACTGGCGCGCCGTGCCGGTGGCCAAGGGCGAAACCTATGCTTGGGATAACACCAGCACCTATGTGCAGAACCCGCCCTATTTCACGGGCATCACGCCGACACCCAAAGCTGTATCTAACGTGACAGGTGCCCGCGTGTTGGGCCTGTTTGGCGACAAGATCACTACCGATCACATTTCGCCTGCGGGTTCAATCAAGGCGGCATCGCCTGCGGGCAAATATCTTACGGCCAATGGTGTTGCGCCGATGGATTTCAATCAATATGGCACGCGGCGCGGCAACCATGAAGTGATGATGCGCGGCACCTTCGCCAATATCCGCATCCGCAATCACATGATGGGCCCGAATGGCCGCGAAGGTGGCTTCACCATTCACTATCCTTCGAAAGAAGAAATGCCGATCTATGATGCCGCCATGCAATACCAGAAAGAAGGTACGCCGCTGGTAGTGTTCGCTGGTGTTGAATATGGCAATGGCTCATCGCGTGACTGGGCGGCCAAGGGCACCAATCTGTTAGGCGTGCGCGCTGTCATCGCGCAGAGCTTTGAGCGCATTCACCGCAGCAACCTTGTGGGCATGGGCGTTATTCCGCTGCAGTTCAAGGATGGCGACTCTTGGGCCAAGCTGGGCCTCAAGGGCGATGAGAAGATCACCATCAATGGCCTGGCCGAAGGCCTGAAGCCCCGCGCCACGATGAAGGTGGATGTGGAACGCGCCGATGGCAGCCAGATGAGCTTCGATGTGCTGTGCCGCATCGATACGCTGGATGAGATCGATTATTACAAGAACGGTGGGATTTTGCAGTTCGTGCTCAGGAACATCGCGAAGGCGGCTTAACT
>JAYTIG010000106.1:0-2208 GCA_043731995.1 Hyphomicrobiales bacterium | reverse complement strand
TTCTGGTGCGCCCCAAGGCGGATGGCTCTTTCGAGATTGTCGCCGGTGAAAGGCGCTGGCGCGCAAGCCAGCGTGCGGGCTTGCATGACTTGCCGGTTCTAGTGCGCGAACTCGACGACAAAGAGACCTTGGCGATTGCGCTGATTGAAAACATCCAGCGCGCGGATTTGAATCCGTTAGAAGAAGCGCGGGCCTACCGCCAACTCATGGAGCAATATGCCTACACCCAACAAGCACTGGCCGATGAAGTGGGCAAGAGCCGCAGCCATGTGGCCAACACCATGCGCCTGCTCAATCTGCCGGATGCCACACAAAAGAAAATTGAAGATGGCAGCCTGACGGCTGGCCATGCGCGCGCACTCATCGCCACAGACACGCCAGAGGAAGTTGCCGACAAGATCATCAAATTCAACCTCACTGTGCGCCAGGCGGAAGACCTCGCCCGCGAAACAACGCCCGGATCAAAGAAGACCAAATCAAAATCCGAAAAAGATGCTGATACGCGCGCGTTGGAAAAGCAGATGAGCGAAGCCATGGGCCTTAGCGTTGAGATCAAGCACCGCGAAAAAGCAGGCGGCCAAGTTGTCATCAACTACAAGACGCTTGATCAGCTGGATGATGTGATCCGCAAACTGGGCGGCTTAGTTTGATTTTGAGCGCGCCAAACGCGCAATGGAGAGCAGCGTTCTGTTGATGGTGGCTTCGCCCAAGTCTGCCAGTTTTCGGCTTTGGAAAATGGCGGCCGAAAAGGCCTCCTGAATTTCCAACAGGTCTCTTAACGAGAACTTTCGCAGTTGGGTGAGCAGGGCGGGCTTGCGCTTGAAAAAGATGGGCGGCTTGGCTGCGGCTATCGCACCTTCTGCCGTGAAACCGCGCTCCATTTCGGCGCGCAAATTCTGAAGCGTGTTGAGGTGGAGCTGCACCAGCGGCAAGAGATTGCGCGTTTCAGCACCCAGTTGGCTGGCGATACGGTCTGTCTCCTCAAGATTACCAAGCAAGGCTGCATCAATCAATTCATCGGAATTGAACTCGGCAAGGTTTCCACAAATGGCCAGAACATCTGTCTCGGTAATTTCAGACTTGCCCAGCACGTAAAGCGAAAGCTTCTCCGCCTCTTGCATGGCCATGGCGCGGTCTGCACCCGTCGCGGCAAAAAAGGCTTCTTCTGCATCCGGACCCCAGTGCAGGCCCTGACCCTCCAAAACTTTTCGCACACGAGCCGCAAGCTTCGCCTCATCCTCGTCATAGACAGCAAGTGAAGAAAACCGCGTACTGCTCTCGGCCTCGGCGCGCAATTTGGAGGCCTTGCCCAAACTGCTGGCCAACACGATCACAAAATTTGCAGATTCCCCATAGGTGAAAGCAGACTCCAGAAATTTCAGACAATATTCATCCGCGCCGTCTACAAACAGAACTTGCCTGTCACCCAATAATGAGAGGGACAAGAAATCATCCATGAAAGCTCCCGGCGAGGCCTTGGCTGCGGCAATATCCACCCGCCGAATTTCGCCTGCAATTGCCTTTGCGGCGTGTCGCCCGAGCAAAGACACAGCAGCCTCATCACTGCCATGGATCAAAATGCCATTGGTCGACAAAACGCGGCGCTTGAGAGAGGCCTCAAACTCCTCTTCGCGCAGAACACCCATGAGAAGGGGTCAGCCCTTTTGTGCTGCGAGGATGGCCGCAAGGCGCAGCTTGATATCCTGCCCAAGTTCTTTGGCAGCACGCGAACGGGCATTGTCTGCCGCACTCAAATCCGACACGGGAACATTGATGACATCAAACTCCACATTGGAAAAACTGCTGCCACTGTTAAGCGACTTCCCAGAGGCGGTGTCGTACAGTTCAAAATGGGCGCTCATGTTATAGCGTTTGCGCGTGCCCAGCGTTGATGAGAGGGCCGCAACATCGCTGGTGTGCTCAGTCACATCAAGCTTCAGACCAAAACGCTGAACTGCGCCTGATCCAGAACCATCAAGAATTTCGTTGCGCAAAAGTTGGCCGCCACGGGTGTGTTGCTCAGCCACGCTCAGGCCGCTCAAGCTTGTGGCGATGCTGGTGCCATCCGGCCCCTTGCCATAGAGCGGGCGATAAGCGCCACAGCCCGCAAGGGCAAGGCACAGAAAGAAAATGGCGGCGGCCTTCAGCATACGATATTCACGATCCTGTCTGGCACCACGATCACCTTCTTGGCAGGCTTGCCTTCCA
>JAYTIG010000105.1:0-2209 GCA_043731995.1 Hyphomicrobiales bacterium | reverse complement strand
GAGCGGCGAGAAGGTGAAAGCGCCTGTGCCGGGCGAAGGCGGCCTCACAGCGCTGGGCGATGCGCCGGGGGAGTATGTGAAGGTTAAGGGGGAGTGAGTTCTATTCACAACTCTTCGGAACTTCGTCAGCTGCCAATGCTGTGATCTTGTCTTTTTTGCTCCAGGCGCCCTTCAGGCTGTTCACGCGGTTGAAATCCAGCCAGACGTGATCGCCATTGGCGAAGTTCCATTTGCGGCAGACTGTGGTTTTTTGCTGCACCATCACCCAGTGTTTGGAATGGAAGAAATGGTCATAGCCCGGCCAGCCTGTCGACTGCGCGAGCCAGCAATAATCCACCAACTTGTGGGCCAGCAGCAATTCACACACCGCACCACTGCTGTAGGCGCCGATCTTGTAGCCCTCACCCTTCATCGTCGCATTCACTTGCTCGAAGTAACGCAGGATGGCGGGGTGAATATCTGACGCCTTGATCTCTTCCACCGGCTTCTTGAACACATGGGCATGATATTGCAGGAAGCGACCATAGCGGCGGATGTGGCGCACGAAGCTGTGGTCAGCCTGGATCAAATGGCGCTTGCGCTTTTTGCTGATGGCGTGGCCATTGCTCATGCCATTTTCAAACACCATGTCGCGGATGGTTTGATCCACTCCATCCACCGAGAAATAGATAGCAGAACCTGCGGGCTGGCCATTGGCATGGGCGAGCTTCAGCGCATGGCGCGCGTCAGTGGCGCCGCGGTCTTTGACGAAGAAGCTCTCAGGATCATCATTCTCGTGCTGGAACACTGAGATAATATTGAAACCAGCGGCGACAATGGCATCAGACTCGGGCGGCAGCAGCGTCTTGCAAGTGACTTCCTCTTCCGTCCAATCATAATAGCGGATGATGGTTTTGACATTCATCGCCTTGAGGGCTGCATAACCGTTCACGCCGGAATCAGTTGATATGGTTTGGGTGGGTTGCGACATATCCACCGCCGTCATGCCCGCATGAGCATTGCAGGACGGGCCATCGAAGGATGAGGAATGGGCTGAGGCCGCAAGCGGGGCTAATACGAATAGCGATGCCAATGCGGAGACGAGATTTGATTTCAATCGATTCATGTTTCAATTCGTCGTCACCCCTGCGAAGGCAGGGGCCCAGCTTGGGCTGGGTTCGATACTTGTGATTCAAGCTGGATCCCCGCCTTCGCGGGGATGACGCTTTATAGGGTGATTCCCGAAGGCGATGGAGCCTCCAAAAACAGAAAGGGCCGCATTGTTGCGGCCCCATTCCAATATGTGATTCTTGTTAGCGCTTCGAGAACTGGAAGCGGCGGCGGGCTTTCGCGCGGCCATACTTCTTGCGTTCCACCATGCGGCTGTCACGCGTCAGGAAGGCGCCCTTCTTCAGCGCTGGGCGCAGACCGGGTTCCATGTTGATCAGCGCGCGGGCAATGCCGTGACGCACGGCGCCAGCCTGGCCCGAAAGGCCACCGCCAACAACGGTGCAATCAACGTCGATTTCCGTCATGCGGGCAACAGCGATTGCGGGTTGCTGCACAAGCATGCGCAGAACAGGACGGGCAAAATAGGTCTCAATGGTTTTGCCATTGACGGTGATCTTGCCCTTGCCGCGCTTTACCCAAACACGGGCAACAGCATTTTTGCGGCGGCCGGTGGCATATGCACGGCCCTGCTTGTCGAGCTTTGGCTTGGCATCTGCGACAACGGCCGCAGCCGGTGTTGCTGCCATGCCCATGGCTTTGCCCAAATCGGCGAGTGTTGTTTGTTCAGCCATGGTTTTAGCCTCTCACGACGTTTTTGGGGCTCATCGCCTTGATATCAAGCTTCACAGGATTTTGCGCTTCGTGGGTATGCGCAGGGCCTTTGAAAATACGCAGATTGGTCATCTGCTGGCGCTTCAGCGAAGCACCGGGCAGCATGCGCTGAACTGCAAGTTCCAGTACTTTTTCAGGTGCCTTGCCATCGAGGAACTGCTCGGCACGACGCTCCTTGATGCCACCGGGGAATCCGGTGTGCCAGTAATAGGGCTTCTGCTGGCGCTTCTTGCCGGTGAAGGCAATCTTTTCGCAGTTGATGACGATGACATTGTCACCGCAATCCATGTGGGGCGTGAAAGTGGGCTTGTGCTTGCCGCGCAGGCGGTTGGCAATGATGGCCGCAAGGCGGCCCACAACCAAACCATCCGCATCGATCAACACCCAC
>JAYTIG010000104.1:0-2209 GCA_043731995.1 Hyphomicrobiales bacterium | reverse complement strand
GGTCTGCCCAAAAGCAGGCGCACATTTGGTTTACACGGGCATTTGAGCCTGACCGGCAAGCTGGCGATTGTGCCAGAGGCTGGAGCTGAACGATGGTGGTAGGATGAACAAGACCGACGTGACGGCGGCTTTTGAACAGTCGTCTTTTCTCTATGGTGGCAACGCCAAGTTCGTTGAAGAGCTTTACAACACATTCAAGCAGAACCCGGCCGCAGTGGACATCCATTGGCGGCAATTTTTTTCTGAACTTGAGAATGGCGCAACCGCGCATGGCCCCTCCTGGGCCAAAGCCAATTGGCCCCTGCCTGCCGATGATGAACTGACCGCCGCCCTTGATGGTGACTGGGCCAATTATGACAAGGCCCATGCCCCGCCACCGCCCAAAGGTACCAGGCCTGCCGTAGCTCTTGCTGCCCCTGCGCCCGTTGCGGCACCTGCTGCTTCAGCTGATGAAGTGCGGAAGGCGACACTTGATTCCGTTCGCGCTCTGATGATGATCCGCGCCTACCGCATGCGCGGGCATTTGGCCGCTGATCTTGATCCGCTCCAGCTGAAAGAGCCGATGCAGCATCCGGAGCTTGATCCGGCTTCGTACGGCTTCAGCGAAGCAGATCTTGATCGCCCCGTATTCCTCGACAACGTGCTGGGTCTCGAAAAGGCTACCATCCGGCAGATCACCGAGATTCTTCGCAAGACTTATTGCGGCACGCTCGGCATCGAGTTCATGCATATCACTGATCCCGGGCAGAAGGCCTGGCTGCAGCAGCGCATTGAAGGCGAGAACAAGGAAATTTTCTTCACGCCGCAGGGCAAGAAGGCGATTCTCAACAAGCTGATCGAAGCCGAGGGCTTTGAACAGTTCTGCAATGTGAAATTCACCGGCACAAAGCGCTTTGGCCTAGATGGCGCGGAAGCCATGATCCCGGCGCTGGAACAGATCATCAAGCGCGGCGGGCAGTTGGGCCTGAAGGAAATCGTGTTAGGCATGGCGCACCGTGGCCGCCTCAATGTTCTTGCCAATGTGATGGCCAAACCTTTCTCAGCGATCTTTCATGAATTCCAGGGTGGGTCTTCCACGCCTGATGAGGTGGAGGGTTCGGGCGATGTGAAGTATCATCTGGGTTCTTCGTCTGACCGGGTATTTGATGGCAACTCAGTTCACCTTTCGCTTACCGCCAATCCTTCGCATCTGGAAATTGTTGATCCTGTGGTGTTGGGCAAGGCCCGCGCCAAGCAAGACCAGCGCGGCGACAAAGAGCGCACCACCATTCTGCCGCTGCTGATCCATGGTGATGCTGCCTTTGCCGGCCAGGGTGTTATAGCCGAATGCTTTGGCCTTTCTGGCTTGAAGGGGCATCGCTCAGGGGGCTCCATTCATTTCATCGTCAACAACCAGATTGGATTCACCACTTCGCCGATCTGGTCGCGGTCTTCGCCCTATCCATCTGACATCGCCAAAATGATTGAAGCGCCGATCTTCCATATGAATGGCGATGACCCCGAAGCCGTGGTGTTTGCCGCCAAGGTGGCGATGGAATTCCGTCAGCAGTTCAAGAAGCCCGTTGTGCTCGACATGTTCTGCTATCGCCGCTTTGGCCATAACGAAACCGATGAACCGAGCTTCACTCAGCCCCTGATGTACAAGCGCATTGGCGGGCATGAAACGGCCGTCAACATTTATGGCAAGCGTCTGGTTGCCGAAGGCACGATGACGGAAACCGAATTTGATGAGATGAAAGCGGATTATCGCAAGCGGCTGGATGAAGCCATGAGCGTGGCCACCGCTTACAAGGCCAACAAGGCTGATTGGCTGGATGGACGCTGGGCGGGCATGAAGGCCGCTTCGGCACAGGATGATGCGCGCCGCGGGCAGACTGGCGTTGAAGTGGAAGAGTTGAAAGCCATTGGCATGAAGCTCACCAAGGTTCCGAAGACTTTCACCCCGCACAAGACACTGCAACGTGTGCTCGATGCGCGCCGCAAGATGATTGAAGATGGCGTGGGGCTTGATTGGTCCATGGGCGAAGCCCTGGCTTTCGGCACATTGCTGAAAGAGGGCCTCAAGATCCGTCTTTCGGGGCAAGACGTTCAGCGCGGCACTTTCTCGCATCGCCATGCCGTGTTGATCGACCAGGTGACGGAGAAGCGTTACACGCCGCTCAATCATTTGGTGAAAGAGCAAACCACCAAGATTGAAGTGATCAACTCC
>JAYTIG010000103.1:0-2217 GCA_043731995.1 Hyphomicrobiales bacterium | reverse complement strand
GCGCATCCGTTCCATAAAGCGCATCATAGAGCGAGCCCCAGCGCGCATTGGCAGCATTCAGCGCAAAGCGCGCGTTGGAAACCGGCACCACCAACTGTGGCCCGGCCACTTGTGCAATTTCAGCATCAACATTTTCTGTGGCCACTTTGAAATCCGGGCCTTCGGGAACCAGATAGCCAATCTCGGTCAGAAACGCGCGGTAGGCCGCTGCATCAAAGCGCTGCCGGTTGTCGCGGTTCCAGTGGTCAATCTTCGCCTGAAGCGCATCGCGCTTTTGCAGCAGGGCGCGGTTTTTCGGCGCCAACTCTTCGGCAATGGTGGTAAATGCCGCCCAGAACTCCTCAGGCGTCAGGCCTGTTCCGGGAAGGGCTTCGGTGTCAACAAACTGCTTCAACTGTGCATCAATATTCATGGAAAACCTCGTTGTCCGGCTCCTTAAAGAGTTTCGCTCCGCATGAAAAGCCTTCCCAAGGCGCAGGAGAAAGGCAAATTGCCACTTTTGGCACGCCGGGCTTGCGGTGCTATAGCGGGCCCAACCGCGCCAATGGAAAGTTCCATCTTGTTCCAAGCAAAGACAGAAACACGCATTGACCTTGTAATCTTTGACTGCGATGGCGTGCTGATCGACAGTGAATTGCTGAGTTCCGGCATTCTCATGGAACTGATGGCTGAAGTTGGCCTGCCTATCACGCAGCAGATCTTCCGTTCGGATTTCCTTGGCCGCAGCTTTGCTTCGGCCGCGGCCAAAGCCGAAAAGCGCCTTGGCATACCCTTCCCTCCAGATTTCAATTTGCAATATCGCGCCCGCCTTTTGGCCCGGATGAAAGGCAATCTCCACGCCATGCCGGGCGCGCAAGACGTGCTGCGCGCCATGTCCGTGCCTTTTTGCCTGGCCACCAGTTCCAGCCCGCCACGTCTGGCCGTGTCGATGGAAGAGAGTGGCCTTGGCCCCTTCTTTGAAGGGCGCAAATACACGTCCGACATGGTGCGCAATGGCAAGCCCGCACCTGATCTCATGTTTCATGCCGCCGCCAGTATGGGGGCTGTGCCCCAAAATTGTCTGGTGATTGAGGATTCCGAAATGGGCCTGCGCGCCGGTTTGGCTGCGGGAATGCAGGTCTGGCACTTCACGGGCGGGGCCCATTTGCGCGAAGGCTTTTCCCTGCCGCCGGATGTGCATCCGCATCGCAGGCTTGACTCCATGGCAGCAGTGCACGAAGCATTCCGCGAAATTGGGATAGCAGCGTGAGCCGAAAGAGCGAGCCAGAAGCCGACAGGTTGGATGATGCCGCAAGGGCAGGCTGGCTGTATTACATCGCGGGCAACACCCAGGATGAAATCGCCAGGAAGCTCGGCGTTTCGCGCCAATCAGCCCAGCGCCTGGTTTCCCTGTCGGTGACGGAACGCCTCATCAAGGTGCGGCTGGATCATCCGCTGGCAAATTGCCTTGAGCTTGCCAATCGCTTGCGTGACAAGTTTGAACTGCAAACTGTGGACGTTGTGCCGGCAGACCCGCAATCCTCGTCCGACACGGTTGGAATCGCCGAAGCCGCCGCCGCCGAGCTTGAACGGTGCCTGGATTCCCAACATCCCATCATCGCCGCCGTCGGCACTGGCCGCACCTTGCGCGCCATGGCTGAACAGATGAGCCCGATGGATTGCCCGCAGCACAAAATCGTGACGCTGGTGGGCAATATCGCACCCGATGGCTCGGCCACGATCTTTGACGTGGGCAGCCGCATTGGAGACCGTGTGCGCGCACCCTATTACCCCATGCCACTGCCGGTGATCGCTTCCACCGTGCATGAGAAGAACCTGCTGGTGGCGCAAAAATCCCTGCGCAACAGCCTTGAGCTTGCAGAGCAGGCGGAGGTGACCTTCGTGGGCATTGGCACCATCGACAATGACGCGGCGCTCTTGCGCGATGGATTTGTGAAGCCGGATGAAATCCGCTCTCTCATGCGCGCAGGTGCGGTGGGCGAGATTACGGCCTGGGCTTTTGATGCAAATGGCCACCTGATTGAGGGCCTGACCAATGACCGTGTGCTCAGCGTACCGTTGCAAAAGCCCGCGAAAAGGCGCGTCATCGGTGTTTCCATGGCGCAGGCGCGCCAAAAGGCCATTCGCGGCGCATTGGCCGGCAAGTTGATCAACGGCTTGATAACCAATGAAATCATGGCGGCTTCGCTTCTGCAAAAATAGAATTGGTGCGGCGCA
>JAYTIG010000102.1:0-5962 GCA_043731995.1 Hyphomicrobiales bacterium | reverse complement strand
AGCCATAAACCTGGTCATTGAAATCCGAACCCACAAACAACTCGAAATTCGCGTAAGTATCACCAACTGCGTCGCCGCCAATGGCGCCCCCAGCGTGATTGGAATATTGCTCACCGATGCCATGTTGATCCGTGGCCGAGAAAGCCACCACAACGCCAGCCGTTGCATTGGCATAGCTCACGGTATCAATTCCTGCGCCGCCATCCATCTGGTCGGCTCCAGCGCCGCCGATGATCACGTGATTGCCAGCACCACCGTTGATGACATTGTTGCCTGCATCACCGGTGAGTGTGTCATCGAATGCAGAGCCGGTGAGATTTTCAATCGAGAAAACAGTGTCACCTTCAGCGTCACCGCCCTTGCCTGTGCCTGTCAGCAAGCTCACAGTCACCGCAGCTGCGGATGCGGAATAATCCGCCGTGTCCACACCGTCACCGCCAATCAGTTTGTCGGCACCCGTGCCACCGATGAGAAGGTCATTGCCTGTGCCGCCATCCAGGGTGTCATTGCCAGCATCGCCATAAAGTGTGTCGTTACCGCCGCCGCCATAGATGGTGTCATTCCCATTTCCGCCGTGAATGGTGTCATTGCCATCCACACCCTGTGCCAAGGCAACCGTGGGCTCCGTGTAGACAACAGACTTTGGATTCACCACATCGAGCTGTTGATAATGGGTGCCATCAGCGGCGAAATAGAGCTTGTGAACACTGGGGTTGGTAGAGGTGACATAGAGCTCGCTATGTGCAGGAACCGTGTAATAGAACGGGCCCCAACTGTCTTTCCCCTGAGAGGTTGACTGCAACATCACAACTTCCGCAACATTGGAAGTGTTGCGAATATCCCAGACAGATTGTCCAGCCGGATTGACACCAAGTGCGATCAGGGAAGGTGTGGACGAAGCAGGCTGCGTGCCGCTGTATGGCAACACCGCATGACCTTGCGCCGCAAGAACTGCAGAAACCGGCATGGTGCCATCGCCGTAGATTACGTCGTCGCCGTCTCCACCATTGATGATGTCATCGCCACCCAGGCCATAAAGCGCATCGTTATTGGTGCTGCCTGTGATTGTATCGGCACCTGCCGTACCGTACACAGTTCCACCGTTCACCGGCGCAATTATAGTTGACATTAAATCAAACTCCCCATCTTTGGAGGTTTGCTTAACGGCCAAATGTCCTAAAACTACTTTCCAGGATTGGTTAAAACTTATTCGAAACAACCCAAAGCAACCCTTGGGTAAACAACGGTTGAACTGGGTTGGTTAATCAAGCGTCCGCTTGTGTTTCCAATGGCTTGGCGCTCACCACGACAGTATCCTCGCCTTCCAACTGCATTGTCAGCTTGAGTGCAGAAGCCTCAGCCAGAATGCGGGCATAGTAAGGTTGCACCAGGCGCGCATCCAATGTTGTGAGATCCGCTGTGCCAGCAAGAGCTGATGCCAAGGCTTCATTGATTTTGGCGCGCTCTCCCTTGGCCCTCACGCTGAAGTTGCGGCCATCGACCCCAACTGTCACCACTCCACCGCGTGGAATTCCGGCAAGCGCCATCAGCAGCATATTGAGTAGCAGCTTCACTTCCTGCTTGGGGCGGTTCTCGCGTGGAGCACTCCAATCAAGCTTCACTTTTTCATCGCCCACAAAAGCACGCGCCACTTCGCCTGCCTCGCTCATGTCGATGAGAGCACCAGCCGAGCCCGAGGCCCCGAAGGCAATGCGGCAGAATTTCAACTTGGCCGTCGCCGTCTTGGCGGAAGAACGCACCATGTCCAGCGCCGTCTTCCTCATCTCGGCATCGGTATCATCATCATCCATCAGCTCAAGGCCATTGGCGATGGCGCCCACTGGCGAAATCACGTCATGGCAAACGCGCGAACACAAAAGTGCTGCAAGATCGAGATCAGAAATCCGGGCCAGTGTTGTCATATTGTTTCTTCCCTGTCAGGCGCACCCCAAGACCCATGCCTTGGTGCCCCCACGCAAATGGTGATTCGTGCCTCTTCTATATCAAAGATTGATTGGATTTGCCCCATTGACGGCAGCGCATGAAACCGGGAAGGAGGGCAACCATGACAAGCCCCCCGCCTTCTGCCGAACTTCTCATCCTAGCTGCCATTGCCCGAGCTGCGGGCAAAACCATCATGGACATTTACGCCAGGGATTTCACCGCCACCGCCAAGGCCGATGCCTCACCTGTGACAGAAGCAGACGTGGCCGCTGAGCAAGTGATCCTGCAGGGCCTTGCATTGCATTTTCCTGCCGTGGCCGTGGTGGCCGAAGAGCAGGCAGCCGCGGGCCATGTGCCGCAGATTGCTGGAGGTTTCTTCTTGGTTGATCCGTTGGATGGCACCAAGGAATTCATCTCACGCAACGGCGAGTTCACCGTGAACATCGCTCATGTCCAAAATGGCTTGGCCGTGGCTGGCGTGGTCTATGCCCCGGCCCTGGGCGAAATCTTTGTGGGCCGTCCGGGTGAAGGTGCCTTCAAGGCCAAGGTGAGGGCAGATGGTGACCTCAGTGCCGAAGCCTTCTCGCCCATCACCTGCCGCACCCTGCCTGCAGAAGGCGCAACCATTCTGGCCAGCCGCTCCCACCGCGACGCTGAAACTGAGGCTTTCATTGCCAAAGTCAAAACTGCGGCGCTCATCTCGGCGGGTTCCTCACTGAAATTCTGCCGCTTGGCCGAGGGCAAGGCAGACCTCTACCCGCGCTTTGGCCGCACCATGGAATGGGATACAGCCGCTGGCCATGCCGTTCTGGCTGCTGCCGGAGGAAGTGTCACCCGAGCTGATGGCACGGCCTTCACCTATGGCAATGCCGAAGACAAATTTGCCAACCCGTCTTTCATCGCCCGTGGCCTCACATAGCAGAGCAAATTTCCGCTTCATTAACCAAGTTGAAATGCCCGCGTGGCAAAACCCCAAGCTGGACGGAATTTCGCCCCGCTTTGGCCCTCTTCGGCCTGTATCGCCGGGCCAATAAGTGAGGGTTTCATGTTCAAGATAATCTCGAAAGTCGCCTTGGCCGCAGTGTTGGCCTTGCCGTTGGCCTCTGCCCTGCCCGTCGGTGCCAAGCAATTGACCACAGGCAGCGTATCACGCGCCCAGACAGACAGCACCTATTCGGCCGAGGAAATCGTGGCCCAAGGCCATCAGTTCTTTGGCAAAACCACGCGCGGCCTGGCCGAAGCCATTGAATATGTGTTCCGCGAACAGGGCGCGCCCTCGGCCTATATCGTGGGCGAAGAAGGCTCCGGCGCTATCATCGGCGGCCTGCGCTATGGAGAAGGCACGATCTATTACAAGAATGGCGCCACCAAGCACATCTTCTGGCAAGGCCCATCCATCGGCTGGGATTTTGGCGGCAATGGCTCACGCACCCTGACACTGGTTTACAATTCTCAATCGCCTGAAGATCTTTACACCCGCTTTGCCGGGGTTGAAGGCTCGGCTTATTTTATTGGCGGCATGGGCGTGAACTTCCAGCGCAAGGATCAGATCACGCTGGCCCCGATCCGCACCGGCCTTGGCGCACGCCTTGGCGCCAATGTGGGCTATCTCAAATATTCGGCCCGCGCCACCTGGAACCCGTTCTGATTTTCAGCCAAGCTGGCAATCCGCGCGAATTTATCCTAAACACACCCTGCCTTGTCACTCCGGCAGGTGGTTTCAGCTAACATAAAGTTACTGGAACAGCCTGGTCTCGGGGAACTGCTAGGTTAGCCTTTTTTGAGTTGGGTGGTGTGATGTCTCAAACAGAGACGTTATTGGTTTTGGCGTTGGGTTCGGCGCTGACCTTTGTTTTTTTCCTGCTGTTTGGCCGGATCTTCTGGAATATCGCGATGGCGGCTGGCGCGCGCCGCCGTGCCAAGCAGATTCCCGTTGAGATGTTGAACTTGCAGGCAGACAGGGATCGCCTGCGGGCCGAGCATGCGCTGATGGCGCGCAAGCTGGAACTTAGGCTTGATGACATCAAAATCCGCATGACCGAGCAGATGGCGGAAGTCTCGCGCAATCGCAACCGCGTGCAAGGCCTGTTGCAGGAAATTGAGCACCGCGATGACGACATCAAGAAACGCCAGCGCGAGAACGACGCCCTGTCCACCCAGCTTCAAATCAAGGATGTCGAGTTTGATGCGGCCCAACGAACTATTGAAGAATTGACCGCCGATGCCGCGCGGCACACCAAGGAGATGGCCAGGCTGCAAGAGGCCATGCACAAGCTGGGTGCCACCTTGCGCAGCAAGGATGCACTGGTGGGCCAATTGAATGGCGAGTTGCGCGGGCTGCTTGCCTTGCCACCCTCACCATCGACACCCGCACAGCCTGATCCAATGACAACAGTAGAAGACCGTTTGCGCCGCCGGGTGGCTGAGCTGACCAGCATTTCCGCTGATATCTCGCGCGGCGACGCGGCCAGCGACGTGAGCGCTGCTTTGCCTGAAGTCGCTGCAGCTGAATCTCTGCCCGATACCACCTCAGCGGCGCGCCAGCGCGAAGAGGTGATTCAGAAAAAAATGGCCGAAGCCGAACGCCAGACCGAAGAGATGCAAAAGGAATTGCATGCGCTGGATGAACTTCTGGCCAACACGGCACCTTCTGAAGAAGCACCTTTGGCCGCGCCGAAAAAGCAGGGCGCCATGGCCAATGTTGTCTCACTGGCCCAACGCATCCGCACCCTGCAGTAGGAAATGAACGGCTAGGCAGGGCTGAGTGTTCTCCCACGCGTGAAAGCCAGCATCAGCAGGAACGGCAGGCCCCAGGCCATCCAGGCATCGCAGGAATAGAAGGTGGTGAAATAGTGGCGGCTGCCATAGATGGCCCATATGGCCAGATAGGTGCGGAAGAACAAGGCGCCCGATGTCACCGCTGCCAGCAACAGCATGGCTCTTTGATGCGCGCGTATGTTGCCATGGCGGATGTTCCAGACGCCAATGCCCAGCAGCGTGAGCCACAACACGCCCTGCGCTGAAAACCCCGCTGCTGCCCATGGTGTCACCGGATAAGTCAGTGCCACCGGCACAGCCGTTGCGCCTGCGATCAACACATCCAGTGCCGCCACCCGCCCGGCCCATTTGTGCCAGCGTGTGCCGCGCAGCAGAACGGCCAAAGGCACGAGCAGCAGCGCCATCCCCCCGGTGAACATGTGGACTGGGAAGATCAGCGGCAACGCCTCGAGCTTGATGGCCAGCGCTTCCGGGAATGCGCTGCCATCAAAAGTTTCACCAATCGCCTTCACCGCTGTTGAGATGACAAATATTGCAAGGCCAGCTAGGATCACGCCAAGGGGTACACGCCAAATTGCCACATTCGCGCGCGACTGTTGGCCCATTCGGAGGTTATCATGCTGCTTCACACTCATCGCCGCCACTCTATCCTGCTTTGCGCTTTGGCTCTAGCCGCCCTTGGTGGCACCACTGTGGCGCAGGCCGAAACCTCGCATTTCTTTGGGCGCTGGACAGTGAGTAACGACAAGCCAGTCTATACGGCCAAAGGCAAGCTCTACAAAACCGTGGATGTCGCCCCTTGCGGCGCAGATTTCTGCGGTGTGAGCGTGAGTGACAAGGGCGAATGCGGCGCAACGCTTTTCCGCTTTTTGACGGAACATGCCAACAACGACATGCTGGAAGGCCACGGCCTGTGGGGTGCGACCAAACTCAAACTGCAAATTGAATATCAAGATCCCAAAACCATGAACTCCCCGACGATCAAGGTGCCAAGCATATTGTTGGGCCTGGGCGACAAAAACTTCGATTTCGAAGGCCGCGAAGGCTCCATGCCGACGTTCCAGGCCAACTATCAGAGCACGGGCGATGCCACATGCGTGGCGGGCGCACATACTTCATAAGAATTGTTGACGAAGAGTCTTGGCGCTCCCTACGGGAATCGAACCCGTCTTTGCAACGTGAGAGGCTGCCGTCCTAACCGATAGACGAAGGGAGCGTGGCCCTCGCTATAGGACGGGAG
>JAYTIG010000101.1:0-2219 GCA_043731995.1 Hyphomicrobiales bacterium | reverse complement strand
TCTGGGCCGGTTGGGCCATTGATCCCATTGTCGGCGTCGTGGCCATGGCGGTGGCCCTGACCATAACAGGCCTGATGCGCCGTCTCGCCATGCGCCTGCTGGGTGGGCAAACCGGCGATATCTGCGGCGCCGTGCAGGTTCTCGCCGAATGCGGCATGCTGGCCGCCTATCTGGCAAGCATTCATTAACCGTGCCTGCGACTATTGCCGCCGCATGAACCATTTGTGGTTTCCCTGGGCCTAAGATTCCAGCCAAAGTGTGTGTGGAGTTGTCATGCGTATCAGTTCAATGCCCAGTGTGGTTTTGGCTTTGCTGCTCACCGCCGGAGCGGGCTTGCCGGGCCTGCGCCCAGCGCCAGCTGCCGTGGCTGATATCAGCCTCATGGCGCTCACCGAAATCAAGGGCGGCGAGAATGGGCACTATTTTGTAAAAGCCCAGATCAACAACCAATCAGTTGATGTGCTCGTGGATACAGGCGCTTCAGCTGTGGCCTTGAGCTATGAGGATGCTGACCGTGTGGGCCTGCATCCGCATAATCTGGATTACACTGTTCCCGTTTCCACCGCCAATGGCCTTACCAAGGCTGCCAAGGTGAAGCTATCAAAAGTGGAAATCGACAATGTGCGCGTTGACGATGTGGATGCCTATGTGATGCCGCAAGGGGCGCTGCAGGGCACGCTTTTGGGCATGAGCTTCCTGTCGCGTCTTTCCAGCTTCAAGTCTGAAGGCGGCACTCTGACCTTGAAAAACTGACGCGTTAGCCCCTATCTTGTCGGTGCCGGAGCGATTTGTTTCGGCATTTTTGTTTGAATGTCACACATGGACGCGATTGCCCCAATCACGATTGAAACGCCTTGCGTGAAGGTTTGCGTGGTTGATCCTGAAACCCAGCTCTGCATCGGCTGTGGCCGCACGCGCGTCGAAATTGCCCGCTGGATCGGCCTTTCGCCCGATGATCGCCACAAGATCGTTTTGGAACTTCCCGAACGCCTTTCCACTTTGACCCAGCGCAAAACCCGCCGCGGCGGCAGGGCAGGGCGAGTGGCGCGGAGAGAAACCTAAGCCGCCAGCCTCGCCGCTTGCTCTTCGACAACCGTCAGTGCACGGAGGATAACTTCGAGGCCTGCGCCGCGTTTCTGGCCTTCCATGGTGAGGATCTGCCGCCAGAATCGTCCACCGGCTTGCGCGTGATAGAGGCCCAGCATGTGCCGCGTGATGTGATGCAGCGGAGCACCCGTGGCAAGGTGCCGTTCAATATAGGGGAACATCAACTCAGTGGCTTCTCGCCGCGATGAAACCGGTGCAGGGGTGCCGACAAAGAGCTGATCAACTTCAGTGAGCATCCAGGGATTGTGATAGGCTTCACGGCCATACATCAGCCCGCTCAGATCAGAAATATGATTAAAATCCGATTTTAAACTTGACAACCCACCATTTAGGACTATATTCAACTCAGGAAAGGAGTTTTTGAGCTGATGCACACGATCATAATTCAAGGGTGGTATCTGGCGGTTCTCTTTTGGCGAAAGGCCTTTGAGCCAGGCTTTGCGGGCGTGAACCAAAAGGGTTTTGCAGCCTGCAGCAGCGACTTCGCCCACAAAATCCTGAAGTCCTTGGAACTCATCCATATCGTCAATGCCAATGCGGCATTTGATGGTGACAGGAATTTTCACCACCGCCTGCATGGCTGCAAAGCACGCGGCCACCAGCTTCGGCTCTGCCATCAAACACGCACCGAAATGCCCGCCTTGAACGCGGTCAGACGGGCAGCCGCAATTCAGGTTGATGGCATCATAGCCAAAGCCTTCGCCGATGAGCGCGGCCTCAGCCAAAAGTTTTGGATCGCTGCCACCAAGCTGCAAGACCACAGGATGTTCCACCACATCAAAGCCCAACAATTTCTGCCGATCGCCATGAATGATCGCCTGCGCCGTCACCATCTCGGTGTAGAGCACAGCCGTGCGCGACAGCACGCGGTGGAAAACCCGGCAATGCCGGTCCGTCCAATCCATCATGGGCGCCACGGCGAACAGTTTCCCGCGCGCCGGCGAAAAATTCACAGCGGAGTTCATGGCGTGGGGTTTAGCGAGAGCGGATCAGAATCTCAATTGGAAATGCCGGGTATAGCGGAGTGCCCACAGCAAACGCCAATCAGTTGCTCTATCGCTTCGCATGTCGCGCGTTTTACTCTTCGCGACTGGCGCCATTTGCCCTTCCGA
>JAYTIG010000100.1:0-2230 GCA_043731995.1 Hyphomicrobiales bacterium | reverse complement strand
TCGCGCCGCCCTAAAGATGGCCGCTATGGTGAAAACCCAAACCGCTTGCAGCATTATTATCAATATCAAGTCATCATCAAGCCATCACCGCCCAACTTGCAGGAGCTTTATCTGGGCTCTCTCGCGGCCATCGGCCTCGATCCCAAATTGCATGACATCCGCTTTGTCGAAGACGATTGGGAAAGCCCCACATTGGGTGCCTGGGGCCTGGGCTGGGAAGTCTGGTGCGATGGCATGGAAGTTTCGCAGTTCACTTATTTCCAGCAAGTGGGTGGCTTGGATTGCAACCCTGTTTCCGGCGAACTCACTTACGGTCTCGAACGCCTGGCCATGTATGTGCAGAATGTCGATAATGTCTACGATCTGAATTTCAACGGACAAGAAGGCCCGCGCAAGATTTCCTATGGCGATGTGTTCCTGCAGGCCGAGCAGGAATATTCGCGCTTCAATTTCGAACATGCCGACACGTCAATCCTGCTCCAGCATTTCAATGATGCTGAAAAGGAATGCGCTGCCCTGCTCAAGGCGGGCGAGAAAGAACACAAGCATGAATTGGCCCTGCCCGCTTATGACCAGTGCATCAAGGCATCCCACGCCTTCAACCTGCTGGATGCGCGCGGCGTGATCTCCGTCACCGAGCGCCAGGCCTATATTCTGCGCGTGCGTGAACTGGCCAAGGCCTGCTGCCTCGCCTGGAGCAAGACCGCCGGTGGAAGTGCTGCGGCCTGAGCGCTTGACTTCATCTCAAATTATGTAATTATATAAGTTACATATTGAGATGAAGCCCATGAACAAAGCACATATCGCCGCCAAAGAGCCCATTGCCGTGCAGGTTGAAAAGGGCAAGGAATATTGGTGGTGCCGCTGTGGCCTTTCCAAAAGCCAGCCCTTCTGCGATGGCAGCCACAAGGCCGAAGGCATTTTCACGCCGCTGGCCTGGACGGCACCAAAATCCGGCGAGCGCTGGTTCTGCCAATGCAAGCAAAGCGCCACTGCCCCTTTCTGCGACAGCACGCACAAGACACTTTAACTCCCGTTTAACCTTAGCGCACTTATTTCGGAATGTTGTAACGCGGACCAAACACAACCTGTGCTATATGGACTCATTGTCGTTGAATTTTGAGTCGCCATGCTGATTTCTGTCATCACTGTTTGCTGGAACGCGGAAAAAACCATCCGCCACACGGTTGAGTCTTTCCTCGCCCAAACCCATCCTGAAAAGGAAATGGTGTTGGTGGATGGTGCATCGAATGATGCCACGCTGGATATTGTGCGGTCTTTCAAATCGCCTCTCATCCGCATCACCAGTGAAAAGGACCAAGGCATTTATGATGCCATGAACAAGGGCCTGAAACTGGCCAAGGGCGATGTCATCGGCCTGCTCAACGCTGATGATACGTTCCACGATTCCCATTCACTGGCCAAGATTGCCAAGGCACTGGAAACATCATCCATCGCCTCGGGTAATTGCCTGATGGTGCCCGATCATGTGAGCGGCACCGTCAGCCGCCCATGGAATCCCGGCCCCTACAGGCCCGGTGCGTACTCGCGCGGCTGGATGCCGCCGCACCCCTGCACTTATGTCAGACGCGAGGTGTATGAAAAGGTCGGAGACTTTGATCTCTCGTATAAAATCTGCGCCGACTATGAGTGGTTGTTGCGCGCCATCGAAGTCAACAAATTTCCCATCACCATGCTGGATGAGCCGCTGGCCCATATGATGCTGGGCGGGCTTTCCACCTCCGGCTTCAAGGCGCGTTTAACGAACCTGCGCGAAACCCACCGCGCACGGCAGAAATGGCTGGGTGCTGGCCCTATAGACGCCGCCATGCTCAACAAGGCCTTCGGCGCGTTGAAGCGGGCCATTCGCTTCTCATAAGTTCCTTGCGTATTGAATTCTAATTCCGTCATCCTCGCGAAGGCGGGGATCCCGCTTTGGCCGGGTTCAGAATGCGCGATTTAAGCTGGGCCCCGGCCTTCGCCGGGGTGGCGGAGATGATTTTGATGATGCTTACCCTTCTTCCCTCAGTGGTGACAAACCCGCTCATTGCTGTTAGGACGCGGCCCTACTTCAAGGGTTTGCAATGTCTGAACTTCTGATCGAACTTTTCTCCGAGGAAATCCCTGCCCGCATGCAGGTGAAGGCCGCGGAGGATTTGCGCAGCGCCATCACCAATGGCCTGGTTGAAGCAGGCCTCACCTATGAAGGTGCGCGCCAGCACGCCACGCC
>JAYTIG010000099.1:0-2231 GCA_043731995.1 Hyphomicrobiales bacterium | reverse complement strand
CACATATCGCCTTTTCGTTTCCGTTCGTGGCTGTCGTCGTGCGATCGCGCTTGGTCGGCTTCAACCGCCAATTGGAAGAAGCATCGAAAGACCTGGGTGCCACGTAATTGCAAACCTTCATCAACGTGCTTGTGCCGTTCATGATGCCGGCGCTGGTAGCCAGCGCGTTGCTGGCCTTCACGCTTTCGCTGGATGATTTTGTAATTACGCTGTTCACCTCTGGCCCGGGCTCGGTCACTTTCCCTGTGAAAATCTACGGCATGGTGAAACGCGGGGTGGATATGCAGATCAACGCCGCTTCCACTATTCTTATCGTCATTACATTGGCGGCCACACTTATCGCCATGAAAATGCAAGCCCCTGAAAAGTCAGGGCACTGAGGTAATCATGACAGAGCCCATCATCTCTATCCGCAATGTTTCCAAACGCTTCGCTGGCGGTGTGACAGCCGTTGACAATGTGTCGATCGACATCGAGCAGAATGAATTCTTCGCGCTGCTTGGCCCATCCGGCTGTGGCAAAACCACGTTGCTGCGCATGATCTCCGGCCTTGAAACGCCCACTGAAGGGCAGATCATCATTGGCGGGCAGGACATGGCCTTCACACCGCCCAACCTGCGCCCCACCAACATGGTGTTCCAATCCTATGCCGTGTTCCCACATATGACGGTGGAACAGAATGTCGGCTATGGCCTGAAGGTGACTGGCGTTGCCGCCGATGAAACCAAGCGCCGCGTGGCCGAAGCCCTGGAGATGGTGAAGCTTTCGCATCTCGCCGCAAGGAAGCCGGACCAGATGTCAGGCGGCCAGCGTCAGCGTGTGGCCCTTGCCCGCGCCCTGGTGAAACGCCCCAAGGTGTTGCTGCTTGATGAACCACTCTCGGCGCTTGATGCCAAGCTGCGCGATGATATGCGCATGGAGTTGACACGCTTGCAGGAAACTGTGGGCATCACCTTCATCATCGTTACGCATGACCAGGACGAAGCCCTCTCCATGGCCAGCCGCATCGCGGTGATGGACAAGGGCGCCGTAGCCCAGATCGCCACACCTGCCGAACTCTATGAACACCCAAGCAACAAATTCGTGGCAGACTTCATCGGCAAAGTGAACCTGCTGGATGCATCAGTAATTTCTCAAAAAGGTAAGACCGTCACTTGCAACACCAAGTTGGTTGGAAAATTTGCCATCGATACTGACAAGACTTGCGGCAGCACCGCCACCATTGCCATCCGTCCGGAAAAGCTCAAGCTTTCAACGGCGGAACCCAAGGGCGCCAGCTTGGTTAAAACCAAAGCCATGGTGCGTGATGTGGCTTACTATGGGGATACCAGCCACGTGATCGCCGATGTGGGCGGCCATGATCTTGAAATCAACGTCCAGAATGACAGCCGCACCGGTGGTTCGGGTGTAGAACGCGGCCAAAAGCTTTGGGTGAGCTTCAACCCCCATGACGCGCTGGTGTTGACGGAGTAAGGGGCATTTCATCCCTCTCCCCTTGCGGGGGGAGGATGCCCGAAGGGCGGGTGAGGGGTCGCTCCGAATTCACCTTTTTGGTTCTGAGCGACCCCTCATCCGGCGCTTCGCGCCACCTTCTCCCGCAAGGGGAGAAGGGGACTATTTAGGCAAAACATGGCACTTGAAATCGACAAACTTGGTTACACCCCCGGCGATGAGGCCTTCCGCCGTGAAAGCCTGAAGGGCACGCGCTTTGAGGCCACTTATGCCGGTGCACTCTCTTTCATGCGCCGCAAATATACGCGTGATCTGACTGGCGTTGATATCGCCATCATGGGCGTGCCTTTCGATCAGGCTGTGTCACACCGCTCCGGCACGCGCATGGGGCCAGAAGCCATCCGCCGCGCCTCGGCTGAAAATACCTGGGGGCCAGTGTGGCCGTGGAACTTTGATCCCTTCGATACGCTCGCTGTGGTGGACTATGGCGATTGCTTTTTCGACTGGGGCCGCAAGGAAGCCTTCCCGCAAACCTTGGAAAGCCACGCGGCTGAAATCATCAACAAGGGCGTGGAATTGATCTCATTGGGCGGCGACCACTATGTGTCCTACCCGCTGCTCAAAGCCCATGCCAAAAAGCACGGGCCTTTGGCGCTTGTGCATTTCGATGCCCACCGCGATGTGGAAATCGACAGTGGTGGCCGCATTGATCACGGCACAATGTTTGGCCATGCCGTGAAAGAAGGCCTGATCGACCCGAAAAAATCCCTGCAAATCGG
>JAYTIG010000098.1:0-6005 GCA_043731995.1 Hyphomicrobiales bacterium | reverse complement strand
TGCCCGGCGAGGCCTACTTCCCTGAAGCCCAGCGCCCCGAATGTTGGCACGTAGCCCATGAAGCGATAGCTGGGGGCATCTGGGGCCACGGGGTAGGCTTCCAGAACTTTCGCACCCTTGGCCTTCGCATGGGCGATAGCGGCAGTGATCAACTGGCGGGTGAATCCCTGGCCGCGGAATGTGCGTTTAATAAAAAAGCAGGCGATGGACCAGACATCCTCAGGTTTTTCGCCCTCAACTTCCAGTCCGCCCAGGCGGCGATAAGTGGGGCGTGGGGCCAGTGAACACCAGGCCACAGGGATGCCATCGGCATAGCCGATCAGGCCGATGGGAGTTCCCGTATCGACGCGCTGTTTCATGGAAGCCTTGCGGGCCGCACCCTTCATGTGCCGTTCTTCGCCCACCGCGCGCCAGACCATGCAATAGCAGAAATGTGGTGCGCCCTTGCTTTCAAACAGCGCCTCAAAATCCGCCCAGCGCGTCTGGTCAACTTCGCGGACTTGCAAGTGGGACATATTCTCAGCCTCACACGGACCTGGGCGATCTAGTTGCGCATGGGCTTTTCGGGGATCTGCCCGCCGGACGACAGCAAGATGATCGCGCGGTTCACTTCTCCTCCGAAAATCAAGGCAAGGGCTGCAAGATAGACAAAGAACATTGTGGCAAAGATGCCAGAAAGCGAAGCATAGGTTGAAGCAAAGCTGTTGAAGTTGCGCAGGTACCAGGAGAAGCCCTCTGTCAGCAGCACCCAGATTAAAACAGTCAACAGAATGCCTGGCAGCACCGCACGCCTTTTGAAACGCTCGGCTGGCAAGAACCTGTGCGCCACCAGGAGGCCCAGGATCAGAAGCGCGAAGGCGATGGGATAACGCCAGCTGTCCAAATTCATAAAAGGCTTGATGCTGTCTGGCGCATGCTCGCCAAAAAACACGGTTATCGCAGGCATGACCACGAGCAGCATGGCCACGACCAACATCAGGACAGCGGCACCGATGACGAACATCACATTCAGGACATAGAGGAACCAGAGGGGGCGGGTTTCTTTCACGTCATAAGCGCGGTTCAGGCAGACGCGCACACTATCCACGCCACCCATGGCGCTCCAGATGGTCAAGAGAACGGCCACGCTCAACAGCCCGGCCCGCGGAACGGTGAGAATGGAATAGATCTCGTTGGAGAACGGCTTCACCAAGGCTTCAGGTGCAACACCCAACAAGAATTCCACCACCCGGCGGGCCAGATCGGCACTGCCGAAAAAGCCGGAAAGGCTGGTGACAAAAATCAAAAATGGAAACACTGAGAAAATGGTGCGGAAGGCAATGTTGCCTGCCAGTGGAATGGCCTCATCAGCGAAGAGCCGCTTGAGGGCTTTCCAAAACAATGCCAAGAGCGGGGGCGTCACATTTTCCATAAGTCCCTTTTGCCCATGACTTCACCATCTGCCAAGCCCCTGCTGATCAGCCTCGCACCGATGATTTTTGTTGTGCTGTGGGCGACAGGCTTTGTCGTAGCCAGGCTTTCTGCCGGGCATGTGGCGCCAGTTTGGTTTCTGGCCTTGCGCTTTCCCATTGCCGGGGTGTTCATGCTGGCGCTGGCGCTGTGGCAAAAGGCACCGTGGCCCGATGCCAAGGGCGCGTTTCATGCCTGCGTTGCGGGTGCGCTGCTGCATGGGCTTTATCTTTCACCGATCTATTGGGCTGTGGCCAATGGCTTGCCTGCGGGTGTTTCTGCGCTGATTGTGGGCTTGCAGCCGTTTCTCACCGCCTTCATGGCGGCGGGTATATTGGGTGAGAAAATATCCAGCCGCCATTGGCTGGGGCTTGGGGTTGGCCTTCTGGGCATTGGATTGGTGTTGGCGCCCAAGCTTAGCTTTACGCTTTTGGGCGGCATCACGCCTTTCACCACGGCTCTGGCAGTCTTCGGCGCTGTGGCCATTGCGCTGGGCTCGGTCTACCAGAAGAAATTTGCCAGCACTCTTGCGCTGGCCACGGGTGGTGTGTGGCAATATGTGGGGGCAAGTCTTGTGGCAATGCTGATCGCACTGGCGCTGGGTGATTTTGCCTTTGATGGCAGCGTGCAATCCTGGGCCGCACTGGGCTGGGCCGTAATCGTGCTGTCGATCATTTCAATCCTGCTGCTGCTGATGTTGATCAACAGGGGCGAGGTTTCGCGTGTGTCGAGCTGGATCATTCTGGTTCCCGCCGTTTCTTCGCTGATGACTTACGCGCTTTTTGGCGAGAAGCTCAGCGCACTACAGCTTGCCGGCATGGCGGTTTGCGGGGCGGCGGTTTTTGCCGTTAACGGCCCCGCAGCCAAACCAGCAAGATGACAATCAGGATTGCGATAAACTGCAGGCCCACGCGCCAGCGCATCAGCCGCTGGCTGCGGTTGGAATCCCCGCCGCGCATCATGTTGAACAGGCCCAAAAGCAGAACGACGAAAACCGCCGCCAGGGCAATGGCAAGAATGATATTCATTGGTCTGACATCCTATCAACAAAGCTGTCCATCAGGCGCTGCGGCAAAAAGCGCCGGGCAAGGCCCATCACATGGGTTGGCGTGGTGACGTAATAGTGCGCGCGCGGGCGTGGCGCATTCAAGGCCTGTTCCAGCTTTTCGAGCACGGCTTCGGGCGGCAATTTGAAACGGTTGGAGCCACCTTTTCCCAATCTTGCGCGCTGGCGCTCATAGGCCGATTTGTAATTTGAATTCTCAACATTGATATTGCGTTCAAAAGCCGCCAGCGCATGTTCCACAAAACGCGAGGCGATGGGGCCGGGCTCAATGGTTGAAACAAAAATGCCAGAACCGCGCAATTCAAGCCGCAGCGTGTCACTCAGGCCTTCGATGGCGAATTTGGAGGCATTATAGGCGCCGCGCCATTTCATGGCGACTATGCCCAGCACCGATGAGCATTGGATAATGCGGCCTGCGCCACCCGCCCGCATCATGGGCAGGCAGAGCCTTGTGAGTTGGTGCCAGCCGAAAAAATTGGCGGCGAATTGTTCTTCGAGAACTTCGCGCGACAAGTCTTCCACGGCACCGGGCTGGCCATAGGCGCCATTGTTGAAGAGGGCAAAGAGTTTGCCATCCGTGCGGCGTGAAACTTCTGCGGCGCAGGCGGCAACAGACGCCTTGTCGCGGTAATCCATGATCAGGGCATCAAGCCCCTCGGCATCAAGCCGGGCTTTGTCTGCATCGTTTCGCACCGTTGCGAAAACGCGCCAGCCCTGCATCTTCAGGCCCTTGGCGCAGGCCAGGCCGATGCCAGAGGAACAGCCAGTGATGAGAATTGTCTTTGCCGTCATATGCAGCTCCCGGCGGAAGGTATCGCCGCAAATCAGCCTTGTTTCTCGTCTGTACAGCGTGCATTGCAGTTGGCAAGTTATTCGCAGTTTGCAGTGGACGAGGCGGCATGAAATTCGGGCGTTTGATGGTGGTGGTTTTGGGACTTGGGCTGGTTGCATTTGGCGGCCAGGCGCGGGCGGATGATCCGCAATCCCTCGGCAAGTTTGATGATTGGGAGGCCTTCACCTACCAATCCAACGGGGCGCCGGTGTGTTATGTTTTTTCTTCACCGAAAGACACCCAGTCCGACAAGAAGATCGCCAAGCGTGATCCTGTCTATTTCCTCGTCAGCCATTTCCCGGGCCGCAAGATCAAAGGGCAGATTTCAACCATCATTGGTTATCCCTTCAAGGAATCCTCAACGGTGACCCTGCAAGTGGATGAAACCAATTTTGAGCTGTACACCAATGGCGACACGGCCTGGGCCGCCGCCAATGAAACAGAAGCGCAAATTGTCAAGGCATTGAAGACTGGCAAGTCCCTCAGCATCATCGGCACTAGCTGGAAGGGCACGGAAACAACCGACATCTATTCCCTCACAGGGTTCAACAAGGCGCTCGAAAAGATCGACGCCGCCTGCAAGTGATCATGCTGAGGCTTTTCTTTACTGGGTTTTTGTTATGGACCCTGGGCACCGGAGCAAACGCTGCTTGCCGCAGCGTATCTGCCGACGGTGCCAGCTATAGCGTTTGCGAGTTTGATCCGCATAAGGACAAGATCGCCCTGTTCAATCTTGATGGCTCTGGCCAGCCTTACGGGGGCTTTGGGCCCCTGCAGCAAGCCTTGGCCGGGCAGGGCCAGCAACTTGCCTTCGGCATGAATGCTGGAATGTTTGGCACGGATCTGAAACCCATTGGCCTTTATGTGGAAGGTGGGAAACTGCTGCATAAATTGAACCGCGCCAGTGGCCCCGGCAATTTTCACATGAAGCCCAATGGCATATTTTACATTGCGGGCGGCAAGGCTGGCGTGATGGATACTGATGCCTATGCCAGGAGCGGCATCAAGCCGGATTTCGCCACGCAAAGCGGGCCTATGCTGGTGATCAATAGTGCCATTCATCCGAAAATTTCACCCGATGGCACCTCTGCCAAAGTGCGCAACGGGGTATGCGTGAGTGATGCTGGCAAGGTTGAATTTGTGATTTCGGACGGCTTTGTGACTTTCTTTGACTTTGCCACTTTCTTTGTCGATCAGCTGGGCTGCGACAATGCGCTGTTTCTGGATGGCTCTGTTTCCAGCCTTTATGCGCCAGAGCTGGGGCGCAATGATTTTCTGGCCAAAATGGGCCCCATGGTGGGCGTGACGGCGCCCGCAAAATAGATTAAAGTGCCGCCCATGGTAACATTGCTTCAAACCGCTGCACCCGTTGCGGCCTCCTATATTCCCAATGACATGCGCCGCAACATTGTGGGGCTTTCGCGCGCGGCTTTGACCGATGTGTTGGGCGAGGCTGGCATTCCAGAAAAGCAGCGCCGCATGCGCACGCGCCAGTTGTGGCACTGGATGTATAATCGTGGTGTCACTGATTTTTCGGTGATGACCGATATTTCCAAGGACATGCAGCGCAAGCTGGATGAGATGTTTGTGATTGCCCGGCCCGAAGTGGTGACGGAGCAGATTTCCTCTGACGGCACGCGCAAGTGGTTGCTGCGCTTGGCGCCAGATGAGCGCGGCGCGCGCCATGAGATTGAAACGGTTTACATCCCGGAAGAAGATCGCGGCACGCTGTGCATTTCTTCGCAGGTCGGCTGCACCCTCACCTGCACCTTCTGCCATACGGGCACGCAGAAGCTGGTGCGGAATTTGACGGCTGGTGAAATCGCTGGCCAGATCATGCTGGCGCGCGACAAAATCAAGGATTGGCCGACGGATTTGGAGGCCAACAAGCAGCCGCCATCATCGGGGCGCTATGTCACCAATGTGGTTCTCATGGGTATGGGCGAGCCGCTCTATAACTTCGACAATGTGAAGGATGCTATCGAGATCGCTTCGGATGGCGAGGGGCTTTCGCTCTCCAAGCGCCGGATCACGCTATCAACTTCTGGCGTTGTGCCGGAGATTGTACGGGCTGGCGATGAGATTGGCTCAGCGCTGGCCATTTCATTGCATGGCACGACCGATGAAATCCGCAACAAGCTGGTGCCGCTCAACAAGAAATATCCCTTGGCGCAATTGCTGGAAGCCTGCCGCAATTATCCTGGCAGCAGCAATGCCCGGCGCATCACGTTTGAATATGTGATGCTAAAGGGTGTGAATGACACAAAGGAAGACGCCAAGCGCCTGGTGCAATTGCTGAAGGGCATTCCGGCGAAGGTAAATTTGATCCCCTTCAACCCCTGGCCCGGCACAGCCTATGAATGTTCGGAGTGGGACGTGATCGAGGCTTTCGCCAAGATTTTGAACAATGCGGGTTATGCTAGCCCAGTGCGCACTCCCAGAGGCCGTGACATCATGGCCGCCTGTGGGCAGTTGAAAAGCGAGAGCATGAAAGTGCGGGCGAGTGATAGGGTTGCAGTCAAAGCCTGAGGCGTGATAGGTCGCTGGCCGAGAATTCAATCCTCTCAACCGTCACCCCAGCGATGGCTGGGGTCCCGCTTCTTACAGGTACGCTTGTGGCTAGAGGGATTCCCGCCTTCGCGGGAATGACGGAAGTAA
>JAYTIG010000097.1:0-15449 GCA_043731995.1 Hyphomicrobiales bacterium | reverse complement strand
ATCACCTATGAAAAGATCGACTCCGGGTTGGACTTGGCAATCACCTCTGACCGTGTGGGCGCCTACCTGAGTGCCCATCCCGAGACCAATGCCTATTTCGATACTGGCTTTTGGCACGCTGGCGTGGCTGGCGTTCTGAAGGACCGCAAAGTGCCGCCGGGCAAGGTTTTGCTGGCTGGCTTCGACCTCGTTCCCGTTGTGTTGGATGCGATGGATTCGGGCTATATCCAAGTTGAGGTTGACCAACAGCCCTATGAACAGGGGTTCCTTCCGGTGATGGAGGCATACCTCGCCAAGACCGTTGGGCTTGCTCCGGCTGACGTCAACACCGGCAACGCCCTAGTTTATCCTAAGGATGTGGCAAGCGTGCGTGCGCTGTCCGAAAAGGGCCTGCGTTGAGCGATTGATCCTGACTGGCGCGAGGAGGAAACTTGCGCCAGTCTCCTGTCGGACAAGGGAAATCCAAAACATGCGTCGCCTCTTCAAACTTGCCCTGCAAAAACCAGAGCTTGCCAGCACCCTTCTGCTGGTGCTCCTGGTGCTGCTTTTTCAAATCCGGTCAAACGCCGTCTTCCTGTCTGTGGACAACATCCGCGGCATCCTCGGCCTGTTGCCGGAAACGGCGCTGGTTGCGGTTGGCGTGACTCTCTTGATGATCTGCGGAGAATTTGACCTTTCGGTGGGCTCGATCTTTGCCCTGATGCCAATGACCATGGCGGTTCTGGTGGTGGGGGGCTGGCCCTTCTGGTTTGCGGTTTTGGTTGGGCTCGGGCTTTGCGCAGTGATCGGCTTCCTTAATGGCTGGATCACCATCCGGTTTGAAATTCCCTCCTTCATCACTACGCTAGGAATGTTGTTCATGGCGCGCTCGATGACCGTCGTAGTCTCGGGCGGGTTCCCGCCGCGGATCAAGCCGGGCGAAGTGCCAAACTGGATCTTTACCGGATTTCTGGATCAGGGCGGACTGATCCGCGCCTCGGTTCTCTGGTTCGCAGGGGCGGCCTTGATAGTCAGCTTTTTGCTGTCACGTACTAATTTCGGCAACTGGGTGCGCGCCACCGGCGGATTTCTTCCTGCGGCGGCGGCGATGGGCATTCCCTCTGGCCGGGTTAAGATCGCCTGCTTCATGATCTGCTCAGTCCTTGCCGGTTTTGCCGGAATGATCCAGTCGTTGCGGCTCAATTCGTTCCTGCCCTCGATTGGCGAAGGCATGGAGCTGCAGGCCGTGGCATCGGCGGTGATTGGCGGAACGTCGCTGTCAGGCGGGATTGGGTCCATCCTTGGCGGGCTGATCGGCGCAACGCTCATCCGGGTCATCGACAATGGCATGGTCATGAGTCAGATCGATGCCAACTGGTTCAAGTTCGCCGTTGGGGCGCTGACTATTTTCGCAGTCGTTGGCAATGCCTGGCTGCGCCGCCGCGGTCGCGCGATGAAAGTGGAGACCGAGAAATGAGCACTCCCATTATCGAAACCCGCAACCTGCACAAATGGTATTCCGGGGTGCATGCCCTCAAAGGCGTCAGCCTGACAGTTCAGAAGGGCGAGGCCCTGGGGCTGGTGGGTGATAACGGGGCCGGCAAGTCCACGCTCATCAACATCCTTTCCGGCCTGCACCGGCAGGACGAAGGCGAGGTCATAGTTGAGGGTAGCCAAGTCGATATCCGCAACCCCAAGGACTCGATGAGGTTGGGAATCGAGACGATCTATCAATACAACTCGATGGTCCCCCTGATGACAATTTCGCGCAATGTCTTTATCGGTCGTGAGCCGTTAAAGTGGTCTATCGGCGGCATCGGCATTTTGAATGAAAAGAAAATGCGTGAGGACTCGGTCAAGGCGATCGCCGATGTCGACCTGCACCTGCGCTCACCGGATGCTTTGGTGGGGGAGTTGTCCGGAGGTCAGCGGCAGGGCGTGGCAATTGCCCGTGCCATGCATTTCAAGTCCAAGGTGATGATCTTGGATGAGCCAACCAACCACCTATCGGTCAAGGAAACCGCCAAGGTGATAGGCTTCGTGAAGGGTCTTAAGGCACAGGGCGTAACATCGATCTTCATCAGTCACAACATGCACCACGTCTTTGCTTGTTGCGACCGGATCGTCGCCATGGCGCTAGGCCAGATCGTTCTGGACAAGCCCGCGGCTGAGACTTCCATCGAGGAAGTGTCAGAGCTGTTGTAAAGCCATGATCGACCTTTCTGACAAACATGCTTTGATTACCGGTGGAGCAGGCACTATCGGCAACGCCTTTGCGCAGGCCTTTGCTGCGGCAGGAGCGCAGGTCACGGTGCTTGACCGACCCGAGGCGACGCCTCCTTCCGGTCATGGCTGGCTTGGGGTGGATCTGAGCGATCTCGCAGGCGCTCAAGCCAAGGTCGCGGCCGCCGGACCCTTTGACATTCTGATCAATAACGCCGCCCTGATCATCAACAAGCCATTCGAAAACTTCAGTCTGGAGGAATACGAAGAGCAGGTTCGCGTCAACTCCTCTGCGGCCTTTGCCTTGGTGAGAGCCTGTGCGCCGGGGATGAAGGCCAGGAGCTGGGGTCGGGTTATCAATATGACCTCGCTGACCCTCAATGGCCAATGGGATGGTTACGTGCCCTATGTCGCTTCCAAGGGTGCCCTGCTGGGTCTGACCAAGGGGCTTGCCCGGGAATTGGGCGGGCATGGCATCACGGTCAATTCAATTGCGCCCGGCGCAGTCGTGTCAGAGGCAGAAAACCGTGTGTTCGCTGACAGGCTGGAGGAATACAATCAGTTCATCTTGAAAAACCAAAGCTTGAAGTCCCGTATCGTGCCCATGGACGTGGCCAATCTAGCGGTATTCCTTGCCTCAGACGCGGCACGGATGATTTCCGGCCAAAACATCGGCATCGACGGTGGTTGGTGAATGATCATGTTGACGGCAGGGCATGCGCGGCTCCAGATCCTTCCCCAGATGGGCGGCGGTTTGGCGGGCTTATGGGCGGGCGATCTGCCAGTCTTGCGACCTTGGTCAGGTCGCGTCGAGGACGGTCCCTTTGCCTTGGCTTGTAATTTGTTGGTTCCCTTTTCGAACCGGATTTCAGGTGGTTTTACATTCAACGGCCAATACCATTCGATTGCGCCCAACTTGCCAGGAGAGGCTTACCCAATCCACGGCGATGGATTTCAACGAATTTGGGAGGTCGGCAAGATTGGCCCGACACGTGTCGAACTAACTCTGTCAAACGGTGAGATCGGTCCATTCATCTACGCATCTAAGGTGACCTATATCCTGAGGCCCGAGGGGCTGGAATCCGAACTTTCGGTAACCAATCTCGGATCTTTTATGTTGCCGTTTGGCCTTGATCTACATCCTTGGTTCCCCCGCGATTCGGAGACACGGCTGCAATTTATAGCGTCTGGCCATAGGCCGGAGTCTGCGGACCACCTGCCCGCCACGCTCAATGCCTTAAACTTGGATCAGGGCGGACCATGGCGCTTACCAGCGCCCTTGCCCGAGGACTGGATCAACAAGGGCTTTAGCGGATGGAACAGACACGCCCGGATTACTCAAGGCCCGAAGGCTGCCTCCGTCGACCTGGTCGCCAGAGGCCTCGGCACGGTACTTCTCTACTCTCCCTCAGCCAAAGCCGATTTTTTCTGCTTCGAGCCGGTATCACATCCGGTCGATGCCCATAATCTGCCTGAACGGCCGGGCCTGATCGCCTTGGCTCCCGGGCAGACCCTAACCACATCCATGACTTTGATCTGGGGTCCTGCCAAATGATCCTGACACAGAAAAAAGAGGTGCAACCATGACAGCAGCAACCATCCCCGTGGGCCAACGCGATTACAGCCTCGTTGGTGCCGATAGCCGTCGGGCCGTTGAAATCGGGCTCGCCTCGGCTGAGTGGTATCATTCCGACGTGCCGCGGGCCGTGATGAAGGACCTGATGAAGCGCACCGATGGTCCAGCAATCCGCGACACGGTAATCTGGTTCGCTCTTCTGAGTGGCGGGGCCTGGGGCGGCGTATATTTCTGGGGCACATGGGCCTGTGTGCCTTTCTTCCTTGTCTATGGCGTTGTTTATGGCTCTTCCTGCGACAGCCGCTGGCATGAATGCGGCCATGGCACAGCCTTTCGCACGGCATGGATGAATGATGTCATCTACAACATCGCTAGTTTCATGGTGATGCGCAATCCCGTGACTTGGCGGTGGAGCCATGCCCGGCACCACACCGACACATATATCGTAGGTCGCGATGTTGAGATTGCATGGATGCGCCCGCCGAAGACCTTGATGAATTTCCTGGCCCTGTTCGACTTGATCGGCACGTTCAAGTCGTTGCAGATTCTGACCCGGAATGCCTTTGGCAATCTGTCGTCCGATGAAAAAGATTTCATCCCACAAAATGAGTGGGGAAAGACCGTCGTTGCAGCCCGGATCCACATCGCTATCTATCTGGCCACTATTGCAGCCGCGCTGGTGATGGGTTCGTGGCTGCCGCTTTTCCTGATCGGCCTGCCGCGCATCTATGGCTCGTGGCACATGGTCATGACAGGTCATTTGCAACATGCGGGACTGGCTGAAAATGTGCTGGATCACCGGCTGAATTCGCGCACCGTCTACATGAACCCGATCAGCCGCTATATCTATTGGAACATGAATTATCATGTTGAACACCACATGTTCCCGATGGTGCCTTATCACGCCCTGCCGCGCTTGCATGAGTTGATCAAGAACGACCTGCCACCCCCCAACACCTCAATACTCGATGGCTATCGCGAGGTCTTTGCTTCATTGCGCCGGCAAAAGATCGACCCCGAATATGCTTATCGCAAGGAACTGCCGCCCACCGCCCGGCCTTATCGGGAGGAATTCCACAATCTACACATCGCCCGACCCGGCACATGAGAGAAAATCCGATGGCCCGAAAAAAACCCACGATCGCCGACCTGCGGGCCCTAAAGGGCAAGGGGCAACTCACCATGCTGCGCGTCATGAAATTAGATGACGCGGCGGCGGCGGAAGCCGCAGGCATCGACATTGTCTCTGTGCCAGCTGAATTGCTGACCCATCCCCGATACCGTGAGGTGGCTCCTACCCTGTTTTCCATGACTGGCGTGACCCATCTCGAAGCAGGCAGCCGTGATGATTATTTGCGTTGGGCCTGCCAGGTGATGTTGGCCGGGGCTGACGCTGTCTATTGCTCGGGTGGGTTGGGCACGGTAGAGCATATCGCTCGCGAACATATTCCCGTGGTTGGCCATGTCGGCCTTGTGCCCAGCCGCGCCACTTGGACGGGGGGCATGAAGGCCGTGGCCAAAACTGCGGAAAGTGCTTTTGCTCTCTTGGGCGAAGTTCGCGCCTATGAGCGCGCGGGCGCTTTCGCGGTTGAGATTGAAGTTGTTCCACAGGAGGTCGCCACTGAGATCAGTCGCAAGGTGGGGCTGCTCCTGTGGTCTATGGGGTCGGGTCCAGGCTGTGATGCTCAATATCTCTTTGCAGAAGACATTCTGGGTGAAAATCGAGGCCACATGCCCCGCCACGCCAAGGTGTATCGCAATTTCGCCGCCGAATACGATCGCCTTCAAGCTGAACGCATCAAGGCTTTCACCGAGTTTAAAGAGGACGTCGCCTCAGGAGCCTTCCCTAAGATCGGCCAGGTTGTGCGCATGGACCCGCGTGAATATGACAAGTTCCTTGAATCAACTCGGAATTAGAAAGAAGAATGAACTGGTGAAATTTTTAGCTAGTTTTTGGGCGTTGTCCCAATTGATCGACCACTGCGTTTTTCATCACAAGCCGCTCGATATTTCAAAATGCGTCCTTAGCGGCTAGACCATGTGTTTCTTGCTCACGAGTGCACGTCGCGGATGTATTTGGTTCCATCTAGCCTGAATGAAAAGAGTCTCTGGCGGGTCTGATTTGATGCGGGCCAGCCTGACGTCCATTGCGCTAGTTCTGGTTTGGGTCAATGCATCAATTTGGCGGTTTCGGCCGCAAGACCGCTTTCGGAAAAATCCAGACATAGCTGCTTGTCATCGAAGTCTTCAGCACGGACGAGGTTCATGTTATCAATCTAGAGTCGAAACTCGCGTGACCAATGGATGACCACCAGACACCGCTTGGCGCAACACACTTAGCTCGCGAGCCTGAGCTGCGCCGCATTGCTAGCGCCCGGACCTGAAACATACTTTGCCCATTCTTGAAGCGCCCTCGCCCGCTCCGCTGCATAGGTAGCGCGATTGTACACACCGGCGATTCCACTGCGGTGGCCGCTGACATGGTTTACTATCGCTTCGATCACATGCGGAGGCGCGATGCCCATTTCATTCATTCCAGTCACCAAGCTCCTTCGAAGATCATGGACGGTCCAAGGCTCATTGAGTGGTCCAGAAACCAGCGCTAACTGGGCTTCCACCGCTGATTTGATGCCGCTGAAATCGGAAAGTTGCTTGCCCGCATTGGAGAAGACAAATTGACAATCAGGTCGGCGATTCTGGGCCCTGATGACCCGAATGGCAAGTTCACTCAGATGAACGCTATGTGGGCGTTTATTTTTAGTGATCGACGACGGTATTCGCCAAATGGGGTTTGCCGAATCCAGACCCTCAAGGTCCTGCCATCGCATTGCAGAGGTTTCGCCACGGCGTTGGCCAGTGAGCAACAATATCGTTATCAAGCCACCTCCAGGCCCGCCCAGCTTTCCCGCAGCATCCAATACTCGCTGCAGCTCGGACTGTGACAACACTCTCTCTCGCGGTTTCTGCGTGACGCTAACTTTGACGTGCGAACATGGATTTACGGCTAACAAATCTCTGGCCACGCACCACGAAAAGAACTTGTGCAAGTACGCAAGAATTTGCCGGGCCATCGCGTGTTTACCCTCAGCTTCAAGTCCTTCGATCAAATCCAAAATCTGTCGCTTGCCGAGGCCGGATATTGGGGTCGCAGTCCAAGAGTTCGTGTACTTGCCCTTCAAAGCGAAAACATAGCCTTCCAGCGTTCTTGTCCTAAGTTTCGGAATGACGTACTTCTTCAAAAATTCGTCCGTTAAAGCACTGAAAGTCTCTTTTTCGATCAATGCTTGCATATTCATACGTCGAGCGACCTGAACACCAGGATCAAGCCCTTTTGACAGTTCAAGGCATGTCTCCCGCGCCTTCTCACGTGCTTCCAGAAGGGTGAGCGTCGGATATCGTCCCAAAGTAATGCGCTTTTGCGCCCCTCTTAGGCGGCCCATCAAAAACCATGCCTTTGCTCCTTTGTACGAAACTCGCAAACCGAATCCGGGAAGCAACTCGTCATAGTACTCCACCTGCCCTGCCGCTGGCGGAGAGACCTTTTCCACGAACATCGCCGTCAATTTGCGCCTTGCCATGATCTTCTCCTAGGTAACGTAAGGTAACAGAAGCTTAGGTGAGCGAACTTTGATGCGCTATATGAACATCCATCGAACTCGCCCATAACATCCCCTAACTTCAATGCATTACGTCAACATTTTCTCTTGAAGTAGATGTTGAAATAAAGCTGATTTTTACATTTTGTAATCAGGGGGTCACAGGTTCGAGTCCTGTAACCGGCACCAAACTTGCCCTCGTCCTCACAACCACAGCAATCCCGGGAAACTTTTTGCCCCAAAAGGGCGTTGCATTAAGCTGCAGCAATGTTGATCCAGATCACAAGTGCTGGCGAGAGCAGTTCCGATTATCGGGGCTGCATAAAGCGGAGCACGAAGATCATGAGACTGAAACACATTATGGCCGTGTTGGCCGCAACCACTTTGACAATGGGGTTGGCTCGGGCGGCGGATGTCGAAGCAGGCAAGAAGCTCTATGTTGACAATTGCCAGAAATGCCACGGCACCAAGGGCCAGGGCGGAATTGGCGTGAAACTGGCTGGCGATGCTGCTTATTGGGATGCCGCACCATTCAAGAAAGCCGTGATGGACGGTATTGATGATGAAGGCAAAAAGCTGAAGCCAGTGATGCCGCGCTGGGGCAAGACGGGTTTCCTCATTCCCAAGGGCGTCATGCCAAGTGATGATGACTTGGCCAACATAGAGGCATTCCTCCAGACGCTGGGCCCCAAAACCGCAGACTGAAATAATGCAATTCGAACCGGCGGGCTTAACGCCCTGCCGGTTTCAAAACGCAGACTTGAGTTTGTCCATCAGGTCGCGCTGTGTGAGATTCATATGCAATGGCGAAATAGAAATCTTGCGGGAGAAAACCGCCGCCAGATCTGTGCCCTGTGGCGGTGCGCCACGCTCACGCGTAAAGCCTAGCCAGTAGTAATCAAAGCCGCGCGCGTCAACGCGTTGATCCACGACGAGATAATTCTGGTCGCGCTTGCCCTGCTCTGTCAGCGCGACACCTGCAACTTCATCCACCCGGCAATCCGGAAAATTTACATTGATGAAATTGCCAACACCGAATTCGAGCTTCAGCAGTTTCTGGACCACTTCAGCGCCATGCGCGGCCGCGACCGCAAAGGTGATGCCATTGTCGTAAATGCCGGTGCACTGTGAAAGCGCAATCGACTTGATGCCCAGCGACGTACCCTCCATCGCCGCAGCAATAGTGCCCGAGTAAGTCACGTCATCGGCAATGTTCTGCCCGCGGTTCACCCCCGAGAGGAGCAAGTCAGGCAACTCCGGCATGATTTTGCGGCACGCCATGATGACGCAATCCGTGGGCGTGCCCGATACTTCATAGTGCCGCCCTTCAATGTGACGATAGCGCAGAGGATGCGACAAGGTGAGGGAATGCCCCGCACCGGAACGCTCAACATCCGGCGCCACCACCCACACATCATCGCTGATGGTCCGGGCAATGTTTTCCAGAACTTTCAAGCCAGGCCCGTGGATGCCATCATCATTGGTAACAAGAATGCGCATGAATTATCTGTCGCTCAGGGCCGCATGATCACAGCCTTGCCGCCCATATAGGGCTGCAACGCTTGTGGAATTGTGACGGAGCCATCCGGATTTTGGTAATTCTCGAGAACTGCAACCAACGTGCGGCCAACAGCAAGGCCAGAGCCGTTCAGTGTATTCACATAACGCGCTTGCTTTGCATCACTTGCTTTGCAACGCGCCTCCATCCGCCGCGCCTGGAAATCACCAAGCTGAGAGCAAGACGAGATTTCACGGAACGCATTCTGCCCTGGCAGCCAAACTTCAAGATCGTAAGTCTTGCGGGCACCGAAGCCCATGTCGCCGGAACACAAAAGCATGGTGCGGAAATGCAGGTTCAAGCGCTTGAGGATTTCTTCGGCGCAAGAGGTCATGCGTTCATGCTCGGCGTCAGCCTGTTCTGGCGTCGTGATGGACACAAGTTCAACTTTTGAAAACTGGTGTTGACGGATCATGCCGCGGGTATCACGTCCCGCTGCCCCCGCTTCAGCGCGAAAGCACGGCGTATAAGCCGTCATGCGCAAGGGCAATTGCGCTTCATCCAATACCTGCTCACGCACCAGATTGGTCAGCGAAGCCTCAGCCGTCGGAATCAACCAATGGCCCGACGAGGTTTTGAACAGATCCTCTGCAAATTTTGGCAACTGGCCAACGCCAAACATGGCCTCATCGCGCAACATGTAGGGCGCATAGGTTTCCGAATATCCAAACTCGGTGGTGTGAATGTCGAGCATGAACTGTGCCAACGCCCGCTCCAGCTTCGCAAGCGCGCCCTTCAGTACCACGAAACGCGCGCCCGAAAGCTTTGCCGCGATTTCAAAATCCATCAACCTCAGGCCTTCGCCAATGTCAAAATGCTGAAGCGGCTGATTGTTGAATTCAGGTTTCACGCCCCAGCGGCGCACTTCCACATTGCCATGTTCGTCCTTGCCATCAGGAACAGTAGCCAGGGGAATATTTGGGATAACGGATAGTGCGTCCGAAAGCTCTTTGTTGAGGGCTCTTTCCTGCTCTTCACCCGCAGCAATCTGGTCTTTGAGGGATGAAACATCGGATTTCAGTTTCTCTGCAAGGTCCAAATCTTTTTTGGCCATCGCCTGCCCAATGTCTTTCGACAGTGCATTGCGGCGGCTCTGCGCTTCCTGAAGGCTTGCCATTTGCGCGCGCCGTTTTTCATCCAGTGCAATCAGGCTGGCCGAAAGCGGGTCCATGCCCCGGCGCACCAGGCCAGCATCAAACGCAGCCGGATTTTCACGAATGGCTTTGATATCATGCATATTCTCAATTCCTAAATTTGGGCGGCTATAACTGATGTCCGGGCAAAAAGCCACGCCTGCCGCTCTTGGGCAGCTGGCCGCAGTCCAGGCCCAGTTCAGTTCATGCTGTCGGAAAAGATGCGGTTCACCACCTGGTCATTCTTGTGAATGCCAAGGCGCTTGACCGTGCCGGCGGCCAATTCAACCACACCGCGCACCGGCTCTTGCACGCCAATGGTGTCAAGCGAATTCGGAACCGTGTTTTCAGCCAGTGCCGCAACCGAACCATTCTGGCGCACAAAGAGCATGTCGAGCGACATGTAGGTATTCTTCATCCACATCGCCACGGGCCTGGGCTGGCCAAAATCAAACAACATGACTTGATCCTGCGGGAGGATGTGGCGGAACATGAGGCCACGCTCCAACAGGGGCTCAGTATCTGCAATTTCGGCTGAAAAGGTAGCACTGGTGGAAGAGGTGACGATGGTCAGCGGCTCCACCTTCATCATTTCCTGAGCCGCGAGGGGTTGCAGCAAAACCAGGGCTGCAGTGACTAGAACCGCCAACACTGCCACTAACTTGTTCACAACTCTACGCACAAACATCACAACTGCCCTTTAGTTGGTATGCGCCGGCCCATTCTCCAGCGAATTGCGCACCTCTGAAGCCATCTTGCCGCGCGTTGAATCCCCATAGCGCACGTAAATCCAGGTATCGGGGATCAATTCCGCAATCCCGGTTTTGCGCAGGACTTCCATATGAACAAAAATGTCGCCCTGCCCTTCGCCTTCAGTCACAAAACCGAAACCGCGCGTGCGGTTGAACCATTTCACTTTGGCGCGAATCCAACCCGTTGTGGCATTGACTGGATTATGGGTTTTTGCCCGGCGCTCAACCGGGTGAATGGCCGTCGAGTGATCAACATTCAAAACCCGCAGGCATTGAAAACCTTTTTGCCGCGCCACCACTTCACAGGCAACACGAGAACCTTCAAGTGGCGCATCAAAACCATCGCGCTTCAGGCAACTCAAATGCAAGAGAATGTCGGGAAGCCCGTTGTCGGGAATAATGAAGCCATAGCCTCTCCCGATGTCGAACCACTTCACCAATCCATCAACACGGATGATCGATACACCGTGTTCGTTGTCCACCACTGAAGAGACTTTTACAGTGCCTTCAGGTTTCGCCGCCGCATCAGAAGACATCAACTCACCCAACCCATTCGTTCCGGAGGGGTCTAGCGCCCCAATTCCTTGTGTGAATTGATCAAAACCCAATGGGTTTGTACAGAGCCTTGATTGTGGATAGCCGCAATTTTCTACAATGTTGCAAGATTGTCGCGGTGAGACAGGCTGCAGTGCAACCAATTTCCATGAATGTTTCATCAACTTGTGGGCGATTGTGCAAAGCACGCGCTTGCATCATCACAAATTGGCTCGGTGAACACCACAATGAGCGAATTGGATTGTTGGAAAGTCATTCGCAAGCGGAAAATTGCGCAAATTGACTTTCAGCGATTCGCGGAAGACACTGATGTGCAACAATCAACGAGGTTCGCCATGCAATATCTCCACACCATGATCCGCGTCACCGACCTGGATAAGTCGCTCGATTTCTTCACCCGCCTTTTGGGCTTTGTTGAGCAACGCCGCCATGTGAATGACAAGGCGCGTTACACTTTGGTCTTCGTCGCCTGCCCCGAAACACCAGAGTGTCCGGTGGAGCTGACTTATAACTGGGACCCAGAGGTTTATACTGGTGGCCGCAACTTCGGCCACCTCGCTATCGCCGTCGATAACATTTACGACTATTGCGCACGCCTGATGAAAGAAGGTATGACCATCAACCGCCCGCCGCGTGATGGGCGCATGGCCTTTATCAAGACACCCGATGGCATTTCCATTGAAGTGCTGCAAAGGGGCGAAGGCGTTCATTTGCCGGTGCAGGAACCCTGGGCCTCAATGCCAAATATCGGAAGCTGGTAAAGTGGCACAGTGCCGCCAGACTGATTTGTCTGGCGGTGAAAGCCCGCATTTGGGGCTTCACTCGCTTTCTTGACTTTTGCTGCGTGGCGGAAAATCATGCCGCCCATGGATCAAAGATTGAGGTCAGAATCGATCTACCAGATATTTGCTGGCAACTTGCGCCGGCAGTGCAGCCGTTTTGAATCCATTGCCGAATTTTGCCGCCAGAGCGGCATCAATCGCCAGCAGTTCAACCGTTACCTTTCGGGCCAGAACTTGCCCAATCCCCGCAGCCTGAGAAAAATTTGCGCAACATTGGGCACAAGTAAGGCGAGCCTGTTTGTGGCGGGCGGTCGGGCGTTGGCGACTGCTTCGGTGTTTTCAACGACAGAGCAAGCCATTCTTGGCAAAATGATCACTGCCCTTCCGGCAACGGGCTTGGCTGCACTTGCCCATGCGGCCGGATCACTGCAGGACGATGCCCGGAGCAACGGCCGGATTCTATCTGGCGTCTATCTCGGCTACATGCCCTTGGCCAGCCTTCCGGGCCAATTGCTGCGGACCGTGATCAAGGTGAGCCGCGTTGGCGGCATCAATGTCTTCACCAGGCGCACATCTTTCCGCCTGTCAGGCACCATCCTGCGCAACACGACAGTGGGCAAGCATGTGGGCCTGATTTTGGGTGACACTTATTCCAGCCTGTTCATCGGGATGAACAAACTGCATCCGCATGAATTTTCGGCCCAGCGCTTCATGCATTCCATCACGGGGAATGATTCATTGAGGCTGGGGCTTTCTCTGGTGCGTTCTCCTGTGGGTGAAATTGCCTGCAAGATCGTGCTGGTGCGGGTGGGATCAGGCATTGCGGCAGGGCGCAAGGCGCTCGCCATCATGGGCGTTGTTCCGCAGGACGACACTTCGATCCCGCCAGAAGTCTCAGCCTTGCTGCCCAACCAGCCCTGTGATGAAACCATTCATGATTATTTGGCGGTGACCGAAGCGCTTCAGGCGCATCCGAAAATGCCACGCAAGTCCGCGCCCAGCATCTGATTGAGGCTCAAACGGCTCGCATCACCTTGGGCCCGCCAGCTTCTTTGTAGGCCCGGTAGAAGGCCTCTTCCATCAGCAAAGCCAAATCGTCGAGCCCTGCCAGTTGGGCTTCATGCCACAGCCGCTTGGTTTCAATCGCAATCTGCCTTGCGGCGGCCTGGCGCAACATATCGGCTGGCGCCATCTCGGTGGTGAAGTGTGGTTCATCTTCAACTTGAATGGCGCCCACATTAGCGGCGGCCATCGGACCATTCGTCATGATACAAATTCCCCAAGACCGGGAATTCCAGCTTGGCCCGCCTGCCCCCAATCTGGGATCAGTCTAGCCTTCGCGTGAATTTCCACTCTCATTTCAACTGCTGTGGAAATCCGTGCAAGAGGCGCGGATTTCCAACTTTTTTCTTAATGGCCCAATTCAAACTTGGCCGATGTTACCCTTCGCTTGCAAGAAGCGAAATGTGCGAAGGCCTGCCGAAATGTGCGGCAGGCCGCCAAAAATTGATCACGTATGCGTGATCAGGCAGTTTCGGGCTATTTCGCCTGCTTCGGCGGCAACGGCTGCGGGTTGATCATCGCGCGAGCACCGGGCGGCAAAGGCTGCGGGTTAAGCATGGCATAAATGCCAGGGGGTTCGGGCTGCGGGTTGAGAAAGACTTTGCCCGGCGGATCAGGCTGAGGGTTGAAAGCGAAGCTGCTGCCAACGGCAAGATTGGCGAACAACAGGGCAAGAGCGATGGTCTTCATGGAAACTCCTTTGCAGGGGGTTTGGTTGAACACCTGCTTTTTGAGCCCCTGCCCCTGAATCCATCCTGAGTGACGCATTCATCTGCGATTCATGCGAGCGGGACACTGCGTCATCACCTCGACTCCGTCATCCGCCCCTCAAGCTGCGTCAACCGTACTTCACTCTCATCTTTCATCCCGGCGAAGGCCGGGATCCCGCTTTGGCTGGGTTCGGAGTTTGCGAATTAAGCTGGGCCCCGGCCTTCGCCGGGGTGACGAAGTGAAGGGCTCAGAAAATAATCGCTACCTCTTCCCCGCCCTGTTCACACCGCTCACCACGGCCTTCAAGCTGGCCACCACGATGTTCTTGTCTATCCCCACGCCGAACAGCGTTGTGCCATCTCCCAGGCGCAGTTCCACATAGGCCACTGCCGCGGCGTTGGCGCCGTGGCCCATGGCGTGTTCGCGGTAATCAACGAAATCAAAGCTGAGGCCGCTTTCCTTTTTCAGCGCATCCACAAAACCATCGACGGGGCCATTGCCCTGGCCCTTGATCAGTTTGGGTTTGCCGTCCACCATGATTTTGGCGCTGAGCGGCTGGTTGCCATGGTCACTCGTGGCGTGATGTTCCACGAACTTATACTTGCCGTTGCCTTCGAGATATTCACCCTCGAACGCGCTCCATAACCGGCTCGCCTCCAGTTCCACGCCCTCGCCATCGGCAATGGCCTGCACGGTTTTTGAGAACTCGATCTGCAGCCGGCGCGGCAGTTCAATGCCATGTTCGGTTTCCATTACATAGGCAATGCCGCCCTTGCCGCTTTGCGAATTGATGCGCACCACGGCCTCGTAGCTGCGGCCCAGATCCATCGGGTCAATCGGCAGGTAAGGCACTTCCCACAAGGGCTGGTTCGAAGCCTTCATCGCCTTGAAACCCTTGTTGATCGCGTCCTGATGGCTGCCCGAGAAGGCGGTGAACACCAGCTCGCCCGCATAAGGATGGCGCGGATGAATGGGCAGCTGGTTACAATATTCCGCCATGCGCACGAGGTCATTCACGTTGGAAATGTCGAGCTGCGGGTCTACGCCTTGTGAGAACATGTTCATGGCCAGTGTGATGATATCCACATTGCCGGTGCGCTCACCATTGCCAAAGAGTGTTCCTTCCACACGGTCTGCCCCTGCCATCAGGCCCAGTTCCGTTGCGGCCACAGCGCAGCCGCGGTCATTATGCGCATGCAGGCTGTAGATGATGCAATCGCGGTTCTTTATGTTGCGGATACTCCACTCAATCTGATCGGCATGCACATTCGGCGTGGCGGCTTCGACGGTGAATGGCAGGTTGAGGATCAAGCGCTTGTTCGGCGTGGGCTGAATCACATCCATCACCGCCTCGCAAATCTCCTTCGAGAAATCCAGCTCCGTGCCCATGAAGCTTTCAGGGCTATATTGGAAGCGAATCGCATCTTTCATGCCGCTCTCATCCGTCAGTGTACGGACGAGTTTGGCCGCATTGACGGCGATCTCCTTGATCCCGGCGCGGTCCTTCTGGAACACCACGCGG
>JAYTIG010000096.1:0-2239 GCA_043731995.1 Hyphomicrobiales bacterium | reverse complement strand
GCGAGGCCCGCATTGTGGTGGGCGCACGTTCGGCGCTGTTTCTGCCATGGGTGAACCTCGGCCTCGTGGTTGTCGATGAAGAACATGAGACGGCCTATAAGCAGGATGAGGGCGTGCCTTATCACGCGCGCGACATGGCTGTGCTTTATGGTTCGCTTGGCAAGTTTCCGGTTGTGCTTTCATCAGCCACGCCATCACTGGAAAGCCTGATGAATGTGGACCGTGGGCGCTATGCAGTCGTGAAATTGAAAGACCGGCACGGGCGGCCTGAGCTTCCGGAAACGCATCTCATTGACATGACCACGGCGAAGCTTGAGCCGGGGCAATGGCTTTCGCCACAACTTGCTGAAGCGACAGCGGCAACCTTGCAGGCTGGCGATCAGGCCTTGTTGTTTTTGAACAGGCGGGGATTTGCGCCGCTCACCCTGTGCCGCGCCTGTGGCCATAGGCTTAATTGCCCGGATTGTTCGGCTGCCATGGTGGAACATCGTTTCCGACAGGTGCTGCAATGCCATCATTGCGGGCACCAAGAACCCGTGCCCAAGGCTTGCCCTTCTTGTGGGGCCGAGGGAAAACTTGTGCCCGTTGGCCCCGGCATCGAACGGCTGGCGGAAGAGGCGGTACGGTTGTTCCCGGAAGCCCGCATGGCGATTTTGTCGAGCGATCTTTCGCGCGGGCAGATGTTGCGTGAGACATTGCAGGGCATTGAAGAGGGCGCGTTCAATCTCATTCTCGGCACACAATTGGTGGCCAAGGGGCATCATTTCCCGCATCTCACTTTGGTGGGGGTTGTGGATGCTGACCTGGCGCTTGAATCATCGGACCCGCGCGCCGGCGAGCGCACATGGGCGCTGCTGGCGCAAGTGGCCGGGCGTTCAGGCCGAGGAGAGAAGCCTGGCCGCGCGCTGGTGCAAACCTATTTGCCGCAACACCCCTTGATGAAAGCCTTGGCACGGGGCGACAGGGAAACCTATCTCAATGGCGAAAAACACATTCGCGAAATGGCGGGCCTGCCGCCCGCGGGGCGGCTGGCTGGGCTGGTGATTTCCGGCAAGGATGCAAGTGAGACCCAGCGTTTCGCGCGGGATGTGGCCTTGGCGGCGCCACAAGCGGAAGGCATTGAGGTTCTCGGGCCTGCGCCCGCGCCCATTGCCATGGTGCGCGGACGGCACCGCGTTCGCCTCTTGGTGAAAGCGCGGCGCGATGTGAATTTGCAAGCCTTCCTTGGCGCGTGGCTCAAGGATGTGAAACCCCGGGGATCACTGGCACTGCAACTGGATGTGGACCCGTATAACTTTCTATGAGAGTGCAACATGGCTGAAATCAGAGTGAAAGACCTTGCCGCTTACCGCCAGCCGATGGTGACATCACTGGGCATCATCATGGGCTTCCTGCTCAACTTCCTTGCAGGCTGGGCCACGAAAGATGATCAGGTTTCGGAGATGAAAAATTCCGCAGATTGGATCGTTGCCGCCACTATTCTGCCCGCACTGGTGATCATGGTGGTGGTACTCTACCGCATTCTCGACATTCGCCACCGGGCTGACATGCTGGAGCAAGTCTATGTGACCACGCTGCGGCTTTATCTCACCGCCATTGTCCTGGCCTTCTGCGGTGTTGGTGTGGCGCTGTTCTTTTAGTAGAAGCGCCACTCGATGCGGTTGCGATAGGTGCGGCCCGGGCGCAGGAATGAGCTGGGGAAGTTTGCGTGGTTGGGCGCATCCGGCACATTTTGTGGCTCAATTGCGATGGCTTGATGCTGATGCAGCGGCTGGCCTTTGCCGGGCAATTTTTCATTCCAGTGGATTGCCGTATAGAACTGAATGGCGCATTCCGTCGTCCACACTTCCATGCGGCGGCCCGATTTTGGATCACGCATGGTGAGGCACTGCTTCAGCTCGCCACGCTTTCCATCCAAAACAAAACAATGGTCATAGGCCTGTTTGACCGGGCGCAATTTGCGAAAATCAAACGCGGTGCCAGCAACCGGGGCCATTTCACCTGAAGGCAACAAATCCTTGTTGGTGATGAGATAACGCGATGCGTTCATCTGCACTTCTTGGGCAAAGGCCGCATCCTTGCCAGCGCTTTGGCCTGCAAGGTTCCAATAGGCATGATTGGTGAGATTGATCACGGTAGGTTTTGAGGTTGTGGCGGTGAGTTCGGCCCACAGCGTGTTGCCTGTCACTCCGTAGACCGCATTTGCGTGCAATTCACCAGGGAAACCTTGATCGCCGTC
>JAYTIG010000095.1:0-2241 GCA_043731995.1 Hyphomicrobiales bacterium | reverse complement strand
GAAGGTTCTTGAGACTTACGGCCTGAACCTGGATCCACGCCGGATCGTTTCGACCTTGAGTGTGGGTGAACGCCAGCGCATCGAAATTGTTCGGGCCTTGTTGCTCAATCCCAAGCTTTTGGTGATGGATGAACCCACTTCGGTTTTGACGCCTCAGGAAGTCGGGCAGCTTTTTGAGACCTTGCGCAAGCTGGCGGCCAACGGGTGCTCCATCCTCTATATTTCCCATAAGCTGCATGAAATTATCGCGCTTTGTGAAACCGCCACCATTCTGCGGGGCGGCAAGCTGGTTTCAACCTGCGACCCGCGCAAGGAAACATCGCGCAAACTTGCTGAAATGATGATTGGTGCCAATCTCAAGGAGATTTCAAAAGTTGCGGGGCGGAAATTTGGCGCGGTAAAATTTGCCGTCAATGACCTCACCATGCCCAAGGCTGGTGACTTTGGCACAGCCCTGAACAACATCAAATTTGAAGTGCATGCTGGCGAAATCTTCGGGATCGCTGGCGTGGCAGGCAATGGCCAAAACGAATTGCTGGAAGCACTTGGCGGCGAGGTTCTCGCCCATCACAACGCGGCAGTGACGATTGGCGGTGCTGACATCGGCAAGAGCGGCCCGACGGATCGCCGTGCCATGGGCCTGAGTGCTGTCCCCGAAGAACGCCACGGCCACGCCGCCGTATCTGACTTTTCATTGCTGGATAATGCCGTGCTCACAGCGCGCAACCGCATGGGCATGGTCTCTGCCCAATTGATCGATCCGGAAAAGGCCAACGCGTTCTCGGAAAAAGTGATTGTGAGCTTTTCGGTGAAGGCGCAGGGGCCAAAATCAATGGCAGGTTCGCTTTCGGGAGGAAACCTGCAGAAATATATCATGGGCCGGGAAATCCTGCAGAACCCTGCGGTGTTAATTGTGAGCCAACCGACCTGGGGCGTTGATGCCGGGGCTGCTGCAGCCATCCACCAGGCCATTGTTGACCTGGCTGCCAAAGGCTCAGCGATGGTGATTATCAGCCAGGATCTGGATGAGTTGCTGGCGCTTTGCGATACACTGGCCGTGATCAATCTGGGCCACTTGTCGCGCCCGATGAAAGTGGGCGAAGTGTCAGTCGAAGAAATCGGGCTATTGATGGGTGGCATTCACGGCGAGGCTGCCCATGTTCATTAAGCTTGAAAAGCGCGCCGAACCCAGCCGCTTCATGTTGTTTGCGACGCCGATTGCGGCTGTCATCCTTACCATTCTGATCGGCGCCATTCTCTTTGAAGTTTTGGGTTATGACGGTTTGGGCACTGTGCGGGAGATTTTCTTCACACCAATTCTGGCCTCCTATAAATGGCAGGATGTGGCCACCAAAGCAGCACCCCTGATCTTGATTGCGCTGGGTCTTTCCCTGGGCAACCAGGCCAAGGTTTGGAACATCGGTGCTGAAGGACAATATATCGCTGGCGCTTTGGCAGGTGCCTGGGTGGCCTATCTCACGCCGGGTGTGACTAGCAGCTGGATCATCGTGCCGATGGTTTTGGCCGGCATCGTTGGTGGTGCAGCCTGGGCCGCAATCCCTGCGTTCCTAAAAACCAAACTCAATGTCAACGAAGTTCTGACAAGCTTGATGCTGGTCTATGTGGCGCTGCAACTGCTGGGCTATTTGGTTACCGGGCCGTGGAAAGATCCAAATGGCCACAACTTTCCACAGACAGCACCCTTCAGCGATGCGCAACTGCTGCCGCATTCAATTGGTGGAACCTTCATTCCGCCAGGGCTTGTCATCGCCTTGGTGCTTATGTTGGTGTTCTGGCTCGTTGTCTCGCGCTCGGTTTATGGTTTTCAGGTTCGCGTTGTTGGTGCCGCACCAAGTGCGGCGCGGTATGCGGGCTTTAGCGCCAACGGAACGGTATGGAGCACCATGCTGATTAGTGGTGGAATGGCCGGGCTTGCCGGCATTCTCGAAGCCACCAGCCAATTGGGCCAGCTCAATCTTGGCTTTCCCTCGAACTATGGGTTCACCGCCATCATTGTTTCATTTTTGGGTCGGTTGCATCCGGTCGGAGTGTTCATTGCCGGCATTGTTCTGGCCATCACCTACGTGGGCGGGCAGGTGGCGCAAACCACCGTGCACGTTCCATCAGCTTCGGGCGGCATATTTCAGGCGCTGATGTTGTTCCTGATTTTGGCGGGCGATGTGCTGGTGCGTTACCGCCTGCGCTGGGTGGGGGCAAAATCATGACCATGGATTTCATCAT
>JAYTIG010000094.1:0-6018 GCA_043731995.1 Hyphomicrobiales bacterium | reverse complement strand
CTGCTGTCATCGCCGCTTCAGTCGCCGCGCAACTGCTCGAATGGCAGGAGCATTTGAGTGCCATCGCAATTCAAATGACCAGCGCGGCGCAATCGGTTAGGGCTTAGGACATGACAAATTTTCTGGCGGCGCAAAATGACGTGAAGATTTGCGGCAGCTTGCACGCGAATGAAGGCGCTACGTTCATGCAAGCATACGGCGAAATCAATGCCCCAAATTGATCCCTTCCTTCTTGAATGGCTGAACATCCTCACGCGCTGGGGGCACCTGATCGCTGGTATCAGTTGGATCGGCACGTCCTTCTATTTCGTCGCACTTGATCTTTCGTTGCGCAAGGATGTGCCCTTGCCCAAGGGTGTGGCTGGCGAAGCCTGGGAAGTTCATGGTGGCGGTTTTTATCATGTTCAGAAATACCTCTCGGCGCCGGATAACCTTCCGCCGCATCTCATTTGGTTTAAGTGGGAAGCCTATCTCACCTGGATCACTGGTTTTCTGCTGTTGCTCATTCAGTACTATGCCCAAGCTGAAATCTATCTGATTGATCCTGCCGTAATGAAGCTCACCGCGCTTCAGGCCATAGGCATATCAGTGGCATCGCTGGTGGCGGGCTGGTTCATCTATGATGGCTTGTGTCGCTCTCCTATCGGTAAGTATACAGGCCTCTTGGCACTATGCGTCTTTGCACTCATCCTCGCTGCCTCGTACGGCTTTTCGCATGTGTTCTCCGGTCGTGGCGCCTTCATTCATATTGGCGCCTTCATCGGCACTATGATGGCCGCCAATGTCTTCGGCGTCATCGTGCCCAATCAGCGCAAGATTACTGAATCTTTGTTGAAAGGCGAAACGCCTGATCCGCGTTTCGGGGTCATCGGCAAGCAGCGCTCCACACATAACACCTACCTCACATTGCCTGTTCTTTTCATGATGACGAGCAACCACTATGCCATCATAACTGGTTACCCCCAGGCTTGGGCCCTTGTGGGCCTGATTGTTTTGGGCGGCGCCATCACGCGCCATTTCCTTTTGCGCCACGAAGTGGGCGATGATTTGAATGAAATCGGCTGGGCCGTACCCGTTATCGGCTGCGCGCTTGCGGGGGCCATGTTGCTCACCCAGCCAAGCTCATCGCCTGTGGCCAACAGCAAGGTCTCCGACGACGAAGCGCTCGCAATTGTTTCACAGCGCTGCGCCGCCTGTCACGCTGCACAGCCGACTGATGAAACCATCAAACAGGCCCCCAAAGGCATCATGTTTGCTTCGGTTGATGATCTAAAGCGCTATTCCATGCAGATCGAGACTCAAGCTGTCCGCAATCACACTATGCCGCTGGGCAACAAAACCGGCATGACCCAAGACGAACGTGACAAGCTCGGCGCATGGATCGCCGCACAGAGATGAAACTGGCAAACGTCAACGCTCTCTCAGGTGCCGCATTCGAGCGGGCCTTCGGAGAGATTGCCGAGCATTCACCTTGGGTTGCGCGCCATGCATTGGTGGCAAGACCGTTCATCAGCCGCGAGTCCATGATTGAAGCATTTGCTTCCGCGGTGATGAAGGCAGATCACGCAGCCCAACTGGCCCTGTTATGTGCCCATCCGGATCTGGCCACGCGTGCAAAACTCACGCAGGATTCCACCAAGGAGCAAGCAGGTGCGGGGCTTGATACTTTGGACGCTGCCGAATTCGCGCGCTTCACCGAACTTAACAACGCTTATAAAGCCAAGAACGGTTTCCCCTTTATCTTCGCGGTCAAAGGCGCCACTAAACACCAGATTTTGGCTGGATTTGAAATGCGCAATCACAACACGCAATCCATCGAGTTGCAGACGGCGCTTCAGCAGGTCTGCCGCATTATTCGCTTCCGCCTGGAAGATAAGGTGGAAGCATGACCAAGCTGATCACAGGCCAGCTTGTTGCTTTTGGTGAGGATTACACCAAGCTCACTCACGATGTGAAGGGTGGTATTGTGGTTGGTGATGATGGCACGATCCTGTGGCGTGGACCTCTGTCACTTTTGCCGCAAACCTTTGCAACAATTCCGCGTGACGACCATGGCAATAAGTTGCTGATGGCGGGCTTCATTGATGCCCACGTTCATTTTCCACAATACCGCATGCTGGCGGCGGCAGCTTTGGACTTGCTCGACTGGCTTTCGCGGTACACCTTCCCGGAGGAAGCCCGCTATGCCGATAGGCCCTACGCAGAAGCAGCGGCAGAAATCTTCCTGAAACGCCTTTTCAGCAACGGCACCACATCAGCACTGGCCTTCTGCTCCTCGCACAAGGTTTGCGCTGAAGTTCTGTTTGCGGCCGCTGGCAAGCGCAACATGGCGCTGATCACCGGCAAGACCATGATGGATCGTGGCGCCATTCCCGCCGTGGAAGACACGCCCGAACAATCAGCTGAAGACACAATGGCCCTGCATAAGGCTTTTCACGGCAAGGGGCGCCTGCGCCACGCGGTAACGCCGCGCTTTGCCATCACCTCAACGGAACGGCAACTTCATCTCGCTGGCGAAGTTCTAAAGGAATGCCCTGGCGCTTTGATGCAGACGCATCTTTCCGAAAGCCCAGGTGAAATTGCGCGTGTGCAAATGCTCTTCCCCAATGACCGCGACTATCTTTCGGTCTACGAGCGTTTCGGTTTGTTGACCGGTCGCAGCCTGTTTGCTCATGGCGTGCATCTGAGTGAGAGTGAAGCGCGCCGCTTGTCTGAAGCAGGTGGAACGGTGGTGCACTGCCCCACATCAAATAATTTCCTGGGCTCTGGTCTCATGTCGATAACACATCTTGAGGGTGTGCAAATCGGCCTTGCCACTGACATTGGCGGCGGCACCAGCTATTCCATGCTGCAAACTATGGGTGAGGCCTATAAAGTGCAGATGCTCTGCGGTCTCAAGCTCAGCGCCGCACAACTGTTCTTCATGGCCACGCGGGGCAATGCACAGCGTTTGAAGATTGATACCGACACGGGGTCTCTCGATGTTGGAAGGTTCGCTGATATTGTGGTGCTCGATCCAGAAGCTACGGAAGTGTTGCAGTCGCGCCATGCCTTGTCACAATCCATCGAAGACGTGCTTTTTGCGTTGGCACTGCTCGGTGATGACCGTGCGGTGGCGGCAACCTATGTAGCCGGCCAGAGGGTTCACTGATGCTGCATATGCCAGAACCGGATCAATCTGTTCTGGCCCGCCGCGGTGAGATTGCAGCTGCTTTGCGCAAAATCGTTGCACATGACGCGGTAATCGATAGCGCCACCCAGATGCGCCCTTATGAGTCTGACGGGCTTACTGCATATAAGCAGTTGCCTATGTTGGTGGTGTTGCCAGAGAACAGGGCACAAGTGTCCGCCATCCTCATTTATGCCCATGCCCACAACATCAAGATTGTGCCGCGAGGGGCGGGTACGTCGCTTTCCGGCGGGGCGCTGCCTTTGGAAGACGGCATCTTGCTGGGCATGGCAAAGTTCAACCGCGTGCTGGACATTGACTTCAACAACCGTTGCGTGGTCGTTCAACCCGGCGTTACCAATCTTGCCATCACCAAGGCGGTGGAACATGAGGGATTCTACTACGCACCAGATCCATCATCACAAATTGCCTGCACCATTGGGGGCAATGTTGCGGAAAATTCCGGCGGTGTGCATTGTTTGAAATACGGACTCACGACAAACAACATCCTTGGCCTTGAAATGGTGTTGATGACAGGCGAAGTGATCCGCCTAGGCGGCAAACATCTCGATTCCGAGGGTTATGATTTTCTGGGCGTGATGACGGGCTCCGAGGGCCTGCTTGGCGTTGTCACCGAAGTCACTGTCCGCGTCATCAAGAAGCCCGCAACTGCCCGCGCGATGTTAATTGGTTTCTCTTCCAGTGAAGTTGCCGGGCAATGTGTGGCGGAAATCATCTCGGCTGGTATTATTCCCGGCGGCATGGAGATGATGGACAGGCCTGCCATTCACGCCGCCGAGGCCTTTGTGCATGCAGGATATCCGCTGGATGTGGAAGCCCTGTTGATCGTGGAGCTGGACGGCCCGCAGGTGGAAGTTGATCATCTGCTGTCACGCGTAGAAAAACTCGCGCGCCACAACAAAGCCAGGATCTTGCGCATATCAAACAGCGAACAAGAGCGCCTCTTGTTCTGGGCCGGCCGCAAGGCCGCCTTTCCTGCCGTGGGTCGTATCTCGCCAGACTATATGTGCATGGACGGCACCATTCCGCGCAAGAAGTTGCCTGAGGTTCTCGCCGGCATGGCCAAGCTTTCCAAGAAGCACAAGTTGGCCGTGGCCAATGTGTTTCATGCTGGCGATGGCAATTTGCACCCGCTCATCCTGTTTGATGCCAACAAGGAAGGTGAGTTGGCACGTGCCGAAGAATTCGGCGCTGACATCTTGCGCCTCTGCGTGAAAGTAGGCGGCGTGCTCACCGGTGAACATGGCGTGGGCGTGGAAAAACGTGACCTGATGAACACCATGTTCACCCAAGCAGACATGGAACAGCAGCTCCGCATCAAATGCGCCTTTGATGCCAAGAACCTGTTGAACCCTGGCAAGGTGTTTCCCACGCTTCATGCCTGCGCGGAGCAAGGCAAGATGGTAGTTCGCGGCGGTGTGCTGCCACATCCTGAGCTGCCGAGGTTCTGATGAAACCCGCAGATGCCAGGCAACTCTCCGAAGCTGTGCGCAATGCCCAGGGGCCATTTGAATTGGTCGGCACAGGCACCAAACGCAACCTCGGCCGCCCTGTTGATGCAACACCACTCCACCTTTCCGCTTTCAACAAAGTCATTGCCTATGAGCCGGAAGAACTGATCCTCGAATGCGGTTCTGCGGCGCATTTGGCAGATGTGCAAAGGCTTCTGAAAAAACATAGCCAGATGTTGGCATTTGAACCGCCTGATGTCTCGACTGTGCTTGGCAGCGAACATGCAGGCACCATTGGGGGCGCGCTCATGTGCAATCTCTCGGGCCCACGCCGCATGAAGACAGGCGCAGCCCGCGATCACATTCTGGGGGTTTCGGGCGTGAATGGCAGTGGTGATTTTATCAAGGCAGGTGCCCGCGTTGTGAAGAACGTCACAGGCTATGATGTGCCGCGCCTGGTGGCAGGAAGTTATGGCACGCTGATGGCGCTCACCTCTGTCATCTTCAAGGTATTGCCGAAGCCGGAAACGGAAATGACATTGCGGGTTAGATGCAAAACGCCAGTTGAGGCCGTAACAATCATGTCTCGCGCAATGCGGTCTGCGGCCGAAGTCTCGTCAGCGGCCTTTGTGCCAGGCCAAGGAGTCTATTTGCGGCTTGAAGGCATTGCGGCATCAGTCATTGATCGGTGCGATACATTGGTCAAGGCGCTAAACGCAAAATCTGAATGCCTTGCAGAAGCTCAATCACAAGATCTCTGGACGGCGCTGCGTGATGTTGGCCCATTGTGGAAGCACAAATCACAAAACATCTGGCGCATTTCTGTTCCGCCAAGCGATGCGCCTGACTTTCTTGCCACGTTGAAATTTGATTTCACCTATTTTCTGGATTGGGCAGGGGGTCTCATCTGGCTGGCCTGCAAGCCACAAAGTGAAGCTTCAAGTATCCGCAGCGCGATCAAGCAGGGCCATGCCACGGTCTTTCGGGCGAGTGAGCAACTGCGATTAACAACTGATGTCTTCCAGCCGCAGCCCGAGGATCTGGCCACTCTCACCGCACGTGTGAAGCGCGCCTTTGATCCTAAAGGCCTCTTCAACCCTGGACGCATGTATAGGGCTGTGTGATGCAAACCCAATTCACACTGGCGCAACTTGCCGATCCAAAGATCGCGTCATCCAACGAAATCTTGCGCAAATGTGTGCATTGCGGCTTCTGCACGGCCACCTGCCCCACTTACGTGCTGCTGGGTGATGAGAACGACAGCCCGCGCGGCCGCATCTACTTGATGAAAGAGATGCTGGAGCAGGGTAAGCCCGCCACGGCAGAAACAGTAATGCATGTTGATCGTTGCCTCTCCTGCCTTTCATGCATGACCAC